>NZ_CAAAFR010000164.1:0-14165 GCF_900634745.1 Protofrankia symbiont of Coriaria ruscifolia | reverse complement strand
GAACTCCTGTTCGTGTAGTTGGAATCTCCCTCGTTCACGAGGGGGAGGACGTCAAGGTCAGTGCGCATGGTCTCGCCGGAGTCAGCGTGGGTTACTCCGCCGGCTGTGGCCGGCACACCGCCCGGCCAGCCTCTGCCTTGCAAAGCCGATACCGTTCGTCCCCCAATATCCGTGTTCATCTACTCGGCACCCTACAGTTGACGTCGGAGGAAGGTGCGTCGATAGTCGCGGGGCGGTACCCCACGGCGCTGGATGAACTGTTCGCGCAGGACTGCGCCGCTGGTGTAGCCGACGTGGTGAGCGATCTGTTCGACGGACAGGTCGGTCGTCTCCAACAGTTCCTCGGCCTGGTTGAGGCGTTGAGCGATCAGCCAGGCGTGTGGTGATGTCCCGGTCGCTTGTTTGAATCTGCGGAGGAAGGTGCGGCGGCTCATCATGGCCCGGGCGGCCAGCTGGTCGACCGAGGGCCGTTGGCCGAGGTTGGCTCGGGCCCAGGTGAGTACGTCGTCGAGGCGCTTGTCGTCACCGGCGGAGGGCACCGGGGTGTCGAGGTACTGGGCCTGACCGCCGGCCCGGTGCGGTGGGGTGACCAGGTCGCGGGCGATCCGGTTGGCTACCGCCGCGCCGTGATGGACCCGCACCAGGTGCAGGCTCAGGTCGATCCCGGCGGTCGCCCCGGCCCCGGTAGAGACCCGGCCATGGTCGATGTACAGCGCGTCGGGGCGGACCGTCACCGTGGGATAGGTGGCGGCCATCTCGTCGGCGTACTGCCAGTGGGTGGTCGCGTCCAGCCCGTCAAGCAGACCGGCGGCGGCTAGCAGGAACGAGCCGACACAGTGACCGGCCACGATCGCCCCCCGCCTATACGCGGCCCGCAGCGCGTCCAGCACACGGTCGGTCGGCTCCTCGCGGAACCCCGTCCCCGGCAGCACCATGATCAGTTCTGCGGCGGTGAACGCGTCCAGGCCATGCTCGACCTGCAGAGTTAGGCCGCCATCGGTTCGCAGAATCCCCGGTCGACGGGTGCAGATCGTCATGTCGAAGGCCGGGAGGCCGGGACGGAGGTCGAAGACCCCGCTGGGGGCGAAGACCCCACTCACCGCGCCGATGCTCAACCCGGTCACGCCTTGGGGTGCGTAGGCCACCACACGACGAAAAGCACTCACTTCGTCATATTGGCACAAAACCATCGACCATTGGCCGTCGGGCCACTGTCTTGTTCCCGAGGTGCGCGCCAAGATCGGTTCATAACTCCAGCCAGGCGACGGACCGCGTCGTAAGCGGAGGCCATGAGAGGCCATGAGTGCAGAGTCATCCTGGTGATCGACGTGACCGGTAAGCAGGGCGGCGCCGTGGCCCGGCAGCTGCTCGCGCGCGGATGGACCGTAGGTGCGTTCACCTGCGACCCGACGAGCGCGGCGGCTCATACGCTGGCCTCGGGCGGTGTCCAGGTCGTCGGCGGCGGCCTCGACGATCGGCGCTCCTTCGAGACTGCGATGGCCGGCACACACGGGGTCTTCAGCGTTCAGCCCGGCGCGTTCGGACCTTCGTCAGCACATGGGCCGTAGACGAACGCCTGGCCCGCCTCGGTATCCCCGCCACGGTGCTGCGACCGGTGTCGTTCATGGACAACGATATCGATCCCGCCGTCGTGTGCAGACCGCAGCGCTGGTCACCGCCGTCGCACCGGACATCGCGGAGCAGCTGATCGCCCTCGACACCATCGGCGAACAAGTCCTCGCCGCACCCGAGCGGCACCTGTGCCAAGCCATCACCGGCGACGCGCTCACCCCACCCCAGCGCGCCGCCGCACTTGGCCACACGATCGGACAGCCCATCCGCTACATCCCGACACTCCTCGACGCGCCGCGGGCCCAGAGCGTCGACTTTGCTGACACCGTCGAGTTCCTCGACAACGACGGCTACGGAGCCGATGTTTCCCCACTCGAACATTCCACCCAGAACTCCAGGACTTCATGACCTGACTGGACCGGACCGGCAAACACCAACTCGAGGTGTTACATGCCGACCTCAGACATGGCCGACACCACACCACACCACACCACCTCAACTCAAGGACGCCCCACGCTCCCCTTACGGCAGCATAGCCGGACGACAGGACACGGATCGAGACTGTCATCTCGAGAGTGTTGTCGAAAATTGACGGAGGGTATTTCCCGGTTCTCAGGAACGGCAGGGCAGATTGTGGCACACAGCGCTATTCCACTGGAAGTTCGGCATGCGGCCGTCGCCTGTGACCTCGGACGTCCGAGAAGCGTCTATGGCGAGAACAATTGGAAAGGCCTAACTGGTTTCACAATCTCAAGCCTGGCGCTCGAAGCGTTCATTATCATCCGTACTTCGTTTCGCACCGCCGGGACGGCATGGAGACGGCGGCCATTTCCGTGGCTTTCCCCGGCCACGGAGGTGGGTGTCGGCGAAACGCTTCCCGGCATGCTGAGCGTTTCGGGGAGGTTGTGACGTGAAGACCGCGCGCCAGGCCACGTCCGGATCCGAGTCCGAGAAGGTGTCCGGGGCAGTGCTCGCGGGCACCGGACTGGTGAAGTCGTTCGGCGTGACCACGGCCCTGGACGGCGCGAGCCTGAAGGTGTCCCCCGGGGAGATCGTGGCGGTGACCGGTCCGTCCGGATCGGGAAAGTCCACGCTTCTGCACTGCCTCGCCGGCATCGTGCAGCCGGACGCGGGGCGGGTCAAATACCGGAGTCTGGAACTGAACAAGATGGCGGACGGGCCGCGTAGCGTGCTGCGCCGCCGGGAGTTCGGCTTCGTCTTCCAGTTCGGCCAGCTGGTGCCCGAACTCAGCTGCCTGGAGAACGTGGCGCTGCCGCTGCGGCTGGAGGGTGTGCGCCGCCGGACCGCCGAGCGCACCGCGCGGGAATGGCTCGAGCGGCTCGAGGTGACGGAGGTGGCCGGCAAGCGCCCAGGGCAGGCGTCCGGCGGCCAGGTCCAGCGAGTGGCGATCGCCCGGGCGCTGGTGATCGCGCCGAAGGTGGTCTTCGCGGACGAGCCGACGGGCGCCCTGGACTCGTCGAACGGTGAGCGGGTGATGCGGCTGCTCGTCTCGGCGGCCCGGGACACCCAGGCGGCGGTCGTGCTGGTCACCCACGCGCCGGAGGTCGCCGCCCACGCCGATCGCGAGGTCGTCGTCAGGGACGGTAAGACGGTCACGGTCGGGGTGGGCGTGTGACGGCGGGAGACCGTGGCCGCCGGGACGGCCGCGCCGCCGGAGACATCTCCGGCGGGGGCGTCACCCGGTGGGTCGCTGAGCTTGCGTTCGGGTGTCGGCTGGCGATCCGGGGTGGGCGGACCGCGTGGGTGCGGCTGTCGCTCACCGCGGTGGGGATCGGTGTGGCGGTCGCGGTCCTGTTGCTGGCCTGCTCCGTCCCCGGGCTGATGGACGTCAGGAGCACCCGGGCGGCCGGTCGGGCCACGCCGGACTCGTTCGCGGGGGTCGTCGCGTCCCCCGTCGCGGGCGTGAGCCCGCTGCTGGTCGTCCAGCGCCAGGACCAGTTCCGGGACCAGAGGTTCTCCGGCTATCTGGTGGAGGCGGACGGACCCGCGCCGCCGCTCCCGCCGGGCGTGGACCGACTGCCGAAAGCCGGCGAGATCGTGGTTTCACCCGGGCTGGCGCGGTTGCTGTCCTCCCCGAGCGGGGCGTTGCTGCGGCCGCGCTATCCGCAGCGGGTCGTCGGCACTATCGGCGAGGAGGGTCTGCTCGGGCCCGACGAGCTGTTCTTCTATGCCGGTGCCGACCACCTCCGCGGGCAGTGGCATGTCATCTCGATCTACGCCTTCGGAACTCCGCGTACCCCCGCGCCGCCGCTTCCCCCGCTGCTGACGCTGCTGATCGCCCTCGGCACCGTCGCACTGGTGACGCCGGTCCTGGTGTTCCTGGTAATCAGTACGAGGCTGGCCGCGCGGGCGCATGAGCGCCGGCTGGCGGCGCTGCGCCTCGTCGGGGCGGAACGCGCCCAGGTCTTCCGGATCGCCGCGGGTGAAGCCGTCGTCGGCAGCCTCGCCGGCGCCGTCGCGGGTGCCGGGCTGTTCCTGCTCGGGCGTTGGGCGGTGGCGCGGCTGACCGGGCCGGTGTTCGGCAGCGGCTTCTTCGCGGTCGACCTCTGGCCGGGCTGGGCACCGACGACGGCCGTGCTCGTCGTCGTGCCGCTGCTGGCGATCGCCACGGCGATGATGTCGTTGCGGACGACCATCATCGAGCCGCTCGGCGTCGTACGCGACGCCGAGACGGACCGCCGTCGGCTGGTCTGGCGGTTCGGGCCGCTCGCCCTCGCGGTGCTCCTGCTCGCCAACCAGGACACCAGGCAGGGTGTCGGCAACGGGATCATCATCGGCATCGCGGCGTTCCTGCTGGGCGTCTCGGCATTGTTGCCATGGGTGGTCGAGCGGGTGGTGGGGCTGCTGCGTGGCGGGCCACCGTCGTGGCAGCTCGCGACCCGCCGCCTGGCGATCGACGGCGCCAGCTCGTTCCGGCTCGCCGGCGCGTTCGGCGCCCTGCTCGCGGCCGGTGTCGCCGTCCAGAGCCTGCTCGTTCCCGTGCGGGCCGCATACGTGCGGCCCGACCCCCACCCCAACCAGATCCAGGTCGGCGCGCCGCAGAAGGAGATGGACGGCCCGGCCCGGTTCACCACCGCGCTGGACCGGGTCGAGGGCGCCCAGGTGATGTCGGTGGTGCTGTCGGGAGGGATCATCGACGCCCGGCAACGCCGGGGGGAACTCCACGTCGCGCCCTGCCCGGTGCTGCGCGTCATGGCGGCCATCACGGACTGCGCCGACGGCGACGCGTTCGTCGTCAGCGAGTCGCCGCGGCCGGCCACGAGCCCGGACGACGCTCCGGCGACCGGCGAGCCGGTGTGGTTCCTCGCGGACGCTCCGATCCCGGACTGGACGACGAGCCCGCAGTGGACGGTCCCGGCGCTGAACGCGGTCGCGCCCCGGGCCGGCGTGTCCGGCCGGGGAAGCCCCATCCAGGGCATCCTGGCGACGCCCGGTGCCCTGGCGGACGCCCGAGTACCGGTGCTGAGCCTGCTCGCCTCGATGACCGGCCCGCCGGACGACGCCGACACCGTGGAGCGGGTCCGCAACGTCATCGCGACGCTCGACTGGTCGGCGCAGGCACGCCAGTCCAAGCGGTTCATCGTGGATTCCTCGTACGCGGCCGTCCGGACCGGGCTGGCCCTCGGCGCCTCCGTCCTGCTGGTGCTGACCCTGATCAGCCTGTTCGTCATCGCCATGGAACAGCTCCACGAACGCGGGCGGGCCTGGACGGTGCTGACGGCCACCGGCGCCCCGCGGTCCCTGCTGGCCTGGTCGCTGCTGTGGCAGACCGCCGTCCCCGTCCTGCTGGCCGTCCTGGTCGCGCTTCCCGCCGGTCTCGGCCTCGGCGCGCTGCTGCTGGCGTCGGCCGGTCGGCCGGTGGCCTTCGACTGGCCGGGGATCGGCGCCCTGACCGGCACCGGCGTGCTCGCCGTCCTGGCTGTCACCGTCATCATCGTCCCGGCGCTGCGGCGGGTGACCCGGCTGGAGGGGCTCCGGGCGGAATGAGAACGCCTCGTCGAAACGACCCTTCCTGGTCGCCCGCACTGGCTGGCGGGAACGAGCCGGCCAGCGCGAGGAACCGGCGGAGCGTCGGTGCGTTCTCACGCCCGACCGCCGTCCCCCGGACTGTTCCGTTCCTCCCGCTCTCTTGTGAAGGCGCAGGTGAGGCGGAAGATCCTTTCCGTTTCCCGCGCCGCCAGGTTGTGCCGCACCGGAAGTTCGGTAACCCGGTGCGGACGTGCTTGCCGGATTTTCCAGACTCCGGGAAGCGGTTCTTATCAGCTCTACCGTCCAGAAGGAGATGCGTATGAGTACAGGAGTCCTCCGCCGCCGCGGAATCCGGTGGGCGGTGCTGGCAGTGGTGGTCGCGGGCCTGTTCGCGGCCGCCACCCCGGCCCAGGCCTGGAGTGGCTACAGCCTGCAGCACTGGATGTCCGGGAAGTGTCTGGATGCCGACCGGAACACCTGGTACAGCAACGGCGGCAAGGTCCAGGTCTGGGACTGCAACGGCTCGGCCAACCAGCAATGGTGGGCCAACTGGGGTGCCGACTGGACCCCCATCAGCACCCCGGGGTCTCCCGACGGCCCGTCCAAGTGCCTGGACGCCTGGCCGAACGGCAGCTACACCTGGGGCTACAAGGTGTCGGTCTGGGACTGCAACGGCCAGACCCAGCAGGGCTGGCAATATACCTACCGCGTCCAGAACCAGAGATTCGGGTTGTATCTGGACGTTCCCTATGGCTGGGATCCGGCGAACGGTCAGGACGTCGGGTTGTTGACCTGGCAGGACAACACCAGCCAGATCTGGAGCTAGTAGATCTGAGCGCACCCGCCAGCGGTTGACGGAGCGGGCCGCCCCGGGGACAACGTTCCCCGGGGCGGCCCGCGGCCACCTTTTCGTCATCTTGCGGCCGGCTCGGCCGGCCCGTCGAAATTCCTGGATGCCTGGCCGGACGGCAGCTACACCTGGGGCTACAAGGTGTCGGTCTGGGACTGCAACGGCCAGACCCAACAGGGCTGGGGCGGACCCGATTTCGCCCGCCTCGAGAACCAGAGGTTCGGGCTCTATCTCAGAGGGTGTTCTGTGAGCCTTCGCCGGGTCTCGGGCTGAGTTGATGTCTGGTTTGAGTGCTTGGTGGCGGGTTCGGGGCTGGTCGTCTTGCGTTCGGTGGTCGGTGCGTTCCGCTGGAAGACGTGAGCGAACGCAGGCCGTACCCCAGCGATCTGTCGGACGAGGCGTGGGAACTGATCCGCCCGGTCATCACGGCGTGGAAGGCGCGGCACCCGTCGGTGTCGGGGTATGCAGGCCGCTACGACATGCGGGAGATCGTGAACGCGGTCCTCTACCAGACCCGGACCGGCTGCCAGTGGCGCTACCTGCCCCACGACCTGCCACCGGTCAGTGCGGTCTACTACTTCGGCGTCTGGCGTGACGACGGAACTACCGAGACCATCCACGACCTGCTGCGCTGGCAGGTCCGGGAGCACCACCGCCGCCACGCCGACCCGAGCGCGGTCGTGGTGGACTCCCAGACGATCCGGGCCTCCACCAACGCCCCGGCGGACACCACCGGGCTGGACCCGGGGAAGAAAAGTCCGGGCCGAAAACGCGGGATCGCGACCGATACCCTCGGGCTGCTCATCGCCGTGACAGTCGTCGCCGCCAGTGTCCATGACAACCTCATCGGCACCGCTCTGTTGGACGCGGTCGCGGCAGCCGCGCCGTCGGTGCGCACGGCGGGGGTGGACGCCGGGTTCAAGAACACCGTCGTCGCCCACGGCGCCGGTCTGGGCATCGATGTCGAGGTCGTCGGCCGCGGGGCCGGGGCGCGGGGGTTCACCCCGCTGCCGAAGCGGTGGAGGGTCGAGCAGACCTTCGGCACGTTGATGCTGCACCGCGGGCTGGTCCGGGACTACGAGGCGAGACCGGCCAGCGCGGTGTCCATGATCCACCGGTCGATGGTGGACGTGCTGACCCGCCGGCTGACCCGCACAGCCACCCCGACCTGGCGCGATCCACCGTCCTGACCGTCAGAGGGCCGACGCGAGAGACGGGAGCAGTGATGCAGGACCTGTTGGAACGGATCGAGGCCCGGCGGGTCCGGGCCGCGCGGACCGTGGAACGGCTACAGGCCGAGATCGCCGGGCTCACCGAGCAACTCGCCGCCGCACACGACCTGGAACGCCTCGAGATCACCCGGGCGACGGGGCTGGAACTGTCCGCCGAGGACAACGCCGCACCGGTCGAGATGCCGCCGGGCTATCGCGAGGTGGTGGCCCTGTTCGAGCATGACGGGAACGGGCTGCGCGCCAAGGACGCCTGCCGGGCGCTGGGCACCGACCCCCGCCACGTCGAGAGCATGCGCGCCAAACTGAAACGCCTCGTCGACCGCGGCGTGCTCACCGAACCCGACCCCGGCCTGTTCGTCCTACCCCGCCCCACCCCAGAGATCAACTCAAGCTGAGACCCGACGAAAACTCACAGAACACCCACTCACATCTGTGTCAGGTTTTCAGGCGGCGGGCGCGAGACGGGCCTGGGTGTAGCCGGACCCTTCGTCGCTTTGGACGGCAGGTCCCGCTGGTCCAGCTCATCGGGATCATCCGTCCAGGACTTCGGGCATGCGCGGGGCGTTGTCGATGAACGCGTGTCCTCGGCGGTGGCGTAGGTTGGCGCGAAGATCGCCGTCGTCCCGGACGGCCACCGGTTGATCGTTGACAGTCCACGCAACCGGGGATGGTCTGCCGGCGATCGTCCCGCGCCGGCTTCCCCCTGCCCGTCGTGCCAGTCCGATCATCCGAGATCTCTGCGAAAACCCAACTGGCGCTCACGGACTGCAAAAGTCGGACCTGGGTACTAGTAAAAATGTGCCAGAATAACGAGAGAATCCATAGCTATTAGTTACTAGTAAAGCTGATGGTCATGTAACTCACAGTCAACACTGCACTGCTTGGGGGCATGTCGGACGCCGGGTGGCTGTCACTGCCCGAAGCCTCGGTGAGCTACGTCGCTGTGACTTTCGGGTCGCCGTGGTAGGTCCGCCCGGTGGGCCGCGCCCGCCGGATATCGATACCCGACGTTGGTCGGCACGGTATCCGGGTGACCACGCTTGGATACCTTCCGCGGCGGCGCCAACCTCGCGAGAGCGCACATTGTGGAGGATCGCCCAGGATATTCGACGACATCGAGAATATCTCCATCGCCGAACGCACAATCGTCCAAAGTTCCGTGACCGCCGGATGCCTGGTCCCGAAACGCGGTCACGCGTGTGCCTCGCCGGCGAACGCGCTGACTCCGGGCGCGCGGCGGGGTCGACGGCGCGGTCCATGGAGATTCCTGTGACCTGGGACCGGCCTGTAGCCCGCCGGCCGGCGACGCGGCGCACCTGGCCCCGCACCCCTGGTTGCCGTGGCCTGGCCCGGCGACCGGCTCTGACCTGCCACTGAGCATCCGGACAGTGACACGCTGCGGGGAGAACGAGGGTGCTACGGCCCGGCAGAGCGGCCGGTGGGCCTCTCGCGTCCAGTGGTCTCCACCCGGCGGACCGCCCGGTGTGCCCTGATATGGGCCGTGGTCCGCATGAACGCTTCCGGCGGGCCCATCGGTGATCACATCTGGCGCCGGCGAACCGCGAACGTCACCGAGCGCAGCCCGGGCGGCGAATTCCACGTCCACCGCCGCGCCCGGCCGAAACCGATCGATGCGAGCCCGGACGGTCCGGTCACCGCGGGATCGGACCGATTTCCCTCGATTGTTCTCAGAAATGCGATTGTTCTCAGAAATGCGACCGCCGCCCCGGCGAACGCCCCGCCTGTCGACCGGCCCGGAACGGCCGCACACCGTCGGCCCGCATACCGCCGCCGAGGCAGCGCGGGGAATCAGTTGAATAATCCTGTTCCGACGGCTGGCCGAGCCGGCCACAGTGTATTGTCCCGAGATATTTTCTGCGGTGATTTCGTTGCCCTTTACGGTCCGTGACCGCCGGGGTCGGTCGGCGGACTAGAACGGGTCATCTTCCGGGCCAGTCCTCGATTGGTTCCACGAGGTACTTGCCGCTCGTGGCGCCGATGCGGGAGGCTGCCGATGCGCGGCCACGTGCCTTCCGACACCAAAACAAAGTGCGTGTCGCCGAACCGCGTGACACCACGGGAGTTCAGTAGTATGGAGCCGTTGATTGTGCAACTGTTCGAGCCGCTAGTGGATACAGATCATCCGTACGCGTTGTTGGAACTCTGATCGTTGTTGGCACCCTGATCGGGCCACTGGCATGGTCGCATCGCCAACACCGGCTCCGCAACCGTAGAAATACCACGGGCATCCCTGCCGTACTGTCTTTTCTACGTTCCGCGGGAGTCCTCCGGAAAAGATGACGCGGCGCTGTCGGAGCAGCGCCGGCGCCGCTGAGGGCCAGAAATTCTCGGGAAAGTACCGGAACAGCCCTGACGAATCCGGCCGGCCGTCCCGCGCCCCCCGCCGGGGGACACCGACCGGACAGCACATCGGTAAGGGCACGGCGTACCGCCGCGCCCGGTTGCCCCGTTCCCTGGAAGAACCACAGAGAGGTGGAGCCCGCATGACTGAGCCCGTATCGACCGACCCGGGCGTGACCGGTGAGGACCCCCGGCTGAGCCTGAGCACGGCGGCCGCGCGCAACCTCGCGACGACCACCAAGTCCGTCCCGCAGATGCAGGAGATCACCTCCCGGTGGCTGCTGCGCGTGCTGCCCTGGGTCCAGACGGCCGGTGGTGTCTACCGGGTCAACCGGCGGTTGACCTACATACTCGGTGACGGGCTCGTCACGTTCACCTCCACCGGATCCGAGGTGCGGGTGGTGCCCGGCGAGCTCGCCGAACTGCCCGCCCTACGAGGCTTCGACGGCGACGCGCTCGCCGGTCTCGCCGATCGCTTCGCCCAGCGGGAGTACGCGCCGGGCGACGTCCTGGTGGAGACCGGCGCGCCGGCCGACGCGGTGTTCCTCGTCGCCCACGGCAAGATCGGGAAATTCGGCCCGGGCGAGTACGGTGACGAGCGCTCCCTCGGGGTGCTCGCCGACGGCGAGTACTTCGGGGACGAGGTCCTCGTCGAGTCGGACCTGACCTGGGAGTACACCGCCCGCGCCCTGACCGCAGCCACCGTGCTCGTGCTCACCCGCGAGCAGTTCGCCGAGGTCGTCGAGCGGGACACCGCGCTCAGCGGGCACCTGGCGGACTACCGCTCCCGCCCGCAGCCGCCGCGCAACCGGCAGGGCGAGGCGGAGATCGCGATCGCGGCCGGGCACAGCGGCGAGCCGGACCTGCCGGGCACGTTCGTCGACTACGAACTGGCCCCGCGTGAGTACGAACTCAGCGTCGCCCAGACGGTGCTACGCATCCACAGCCGGGTGGCCGACCTGTACAACGAGCCGATCAACCAGCTGGAGCAGCAGCTGCGGCTCACCGTCGAGGCGCTGCGCGAACGCCAGGAGTACGAACTGGTCAACAATTCCGACTTCGGCCTGCTGCACAACGCCGACCTGCGCCAGCGCATTCACACCCGGTCCGGCCCGCCGACCCCGGACGACCTGGACGAGCTGCTCAGCCGGCGGCGCAGCACACATTTCCTGCTCGCCCACCCCCGGACGATCGCGGCCTTCGGCCGGGAATGCACCGCGCGGGGCATCTACCCGGCGACCGTCCTGTTCCACGACCAGCATGTGCCGGCCTGGCGCGGCGTCCCCCTCCTGCCGCTGAACAAGATTCCGATCAGCGCCACGGGAACGACCTCCGTCATCGCGTTGCGGGCCGGGGAGGAGAACCAGGGTGTGATCGGCCTGCACCACACCGGCCTCGCCGACGAATACGAGCCGGGGCTGTCCGTCCGGTTCATGGGCATCAACGAGAAGGCGATTATCTCGTACCTGGTGACGACCTACTTCTCCGCCGCCGTCCTCGTTCCGGACGCGCTCGGAATCCTGGAGAGCGTCGAGATCGGGCGCTGAGCCCACCCACCGGCGCGTCGCCGCGGTCAGTGCGCCGCGGCGGCGCGCCGATATCGGTGACGCCCTCCGGGCGCGACCGCCCGCACCAGCGGCAGAGAAGGGTTTTCCCGGAGAATCATGCAGCCTTTCACCCTCCCCGAATTCTACGTGCCCTATCCGGCGCGCCTGAGCCCCCATCTGGACATCGCCCGGGAGCACAGCAGGGCGTGGGCCCGGACCATGGAGATGATCGACCCACCCGAGGGCGGGACCGCGATCTGGACCGAGCGGGACCTCGACGCCCACGACTACGCCCTGCTGTGCGCCTACACTCATCCCGACGCCACCGCCGAGCGGCTGAACCTCGTCACCGACTGGTACGTATGGGTCTTCTACTTCGACGACCACTTCCTGGAGCTCTACAAGCGGACGCACGACATGGCGGGCGCGCGGGCCTATCTCGACCGGCTGCCCGCCTTCATGCCGGTCGACGGCGAGATCACCGAAGAGCCGACGAACCCGGTCGAGCGTGGGCTCGCGGACCTGTGGACGCGAACCGTGCCCGCCAGGTCCGCCGACTGGCGGGCACGGTTCGCGGTGAGCACCCGCAACCTGCTCGACGAGTCGCTCTGGGAACTCGCCAACATCAACGCCGGTCGGCTGGCCAACCCGATCGAGTACGTCGAGATGCGCCGCAAGGTCGGCGGTGCGCCCTGGTCGGCGAACCTCGTCGAGCACGCCGCGGACGCCGAGGTCCCGGCCGCCGTTGCCGCCACCCGCCCGCTGCGGGTGCTGCGCGACACCTTCGCCGACGCGGTCCACCTGCGCAACGACCTGTTCTCCTACGAGCGGGAGGTCACTGAGGAGGGCGAGCTCAGCAACGGGGTGCTGGTCATCGAACGCTTCCTCGACATCGGCACGCAGCAGGCCGCCGACGCCGTCAACGACCTGCTCACCTCCCGACTGCACCAGTTCGAGCACACGGCGGTCGTGGAGCTGCCGGCCGTCCTGGACGAGTACGGCATCGACCCGGCGGGACGGCTCGCGACGTTGGCGTATGCCAAGGGCCTGCAGGACTGGCAGTCCGGCGGCCACGAGTGGCATCTGCGCTCCAGCCGGTACATGAACCGCGAGGCGACCCCCGACGCCGTCCCGGCCGGTCTCGGGCTGCCCGTCGGGGTGGGCGGGTTGCCCGGTCTGCCCGGCGCGCCGAGCCTCGGCACCTCGGCGGTGCGGGTCGTGCCGTCTCTGCTCGCCACCGCGCCGCGGCGACTTCGGTCCCATGCCAACGTGCCGTTCCGGGTGGTCGGGCCGACCCGGCTGCCCGAGTTCTACCTGCCGTACACCACCGGGCGCAGCCCGCACCTGGACGCCTCGCGACGCTCGATCGTCCGCTGGGCGGGTGCGATGGGCATGCTGGACCCGGTCCCGGGCATCTGGGACGAGCACAAGCTGGTCGCGTTCGACTTCGCCCTGTGCTCGGCCGGCATCCACCCGGATGCCTCCGCGGCGGAACTCGACCTCACCACCAGCTGGCTGACCTGGGGCACCTATGGTGACGACTACTATCCGGTGGTCTTCGGCCGGAGCGGGAACCTGGCCGGGGCGCGGCTGAGCAACGAACGGCTGCGCGCCTTCATGCCCCTCGACGGCCCGGCCATCGAGGTACCGGCGAACGCCCTCGAGCGCGGCCTCGCCGACCTGTGGGAACGCACCGCCGGGCCGATGGAGCCCGCCGCGCGGGCCACCTTCCGCCGCGCCGTCGAAGTGATGATCGACAGTTGGCTGTGGGAGCTGGCGAACCAGGCGGTCAACCGCATCCCCGACCCCGTCGACTACCTGGAGATGCGCCGCGCGACGTTCGGCTCCGACCTGACGATGAGCCTGTGCCGGCTCGCCCGCGCGCACACCGTGCCGGCCGAGATCTTCCGCGCCCGGCCGATACGGTCGTTGGAGAACGCCGCGGCCGACTATGCCTGCCTGCTCAACGATGTCTTCTCCTACCAAAAGGAGATCCAGTTCGAGGGTGAGATCCACAACTGCGTGCTGGTGGTCGAGAACTTCCTCGGCTGCGGTCGCGACCGTGCGGTCGAGGTAGTGAACGATCTCATGACCGCCCGGATGCGCCAGTTCGAGCACATCGTGGCCGAGGAACTGCCGGTGCTGTTCGACCAGCTGGAGCTCGACGGCGACGTACGCGGCGCGCTGCTCGGCTACGTGCGGGAACTGCAGAACTGGCTGGCCGGCATCCTGCGCTGGCACGAAGGAACCCACCGCTACGAGGAGACCGAGCTGCGCTACCACCCGGCCGTGGACCGGCGGCCCTTCGGTGCTCCGAGCGGGCTGGGTACCTCGACAGCGGACGTCCGCCAGCTGGTCGCCCGATAGATCATCCCACCCCCGGGCCGGCGGAGGCCCAGGTGAGAGCGGTGGTCCGGGCACACCGCCCGCATGGCTGGATCCGACCGGACGGGGCATCCGCGCCGTCCGGTCGGATCCCCGAACCCCCGAAGATTTCGCCCGGATTCGCCCACCGCTGGAACAAAACCATTGGATCAACGAATATTGCGTACGACCGGAGCGGACAGCGCGGGACTTCCTTTCGTTGTTTCCGGCCGAATCCTGCCCGTGGCT
>NZ_CAAAFR010000163.1:0-14071 GCF_900634745.1 Protofrankia symbiont of Coriaria ruscifolia | reverse complement strand
CTAGTACGCCCGTGTCCACAATCATCACATGGTGGGGTTCCCCAACTCCTCGTGGAGGATGCGCGCGGACCGCGCGGCCAGGTCAGGCTCTCCATCCATGATCCCCATGGAGGAGAAGCGGTGCCTTGGTGCGGTGACTGAGGGCACTGTGATGGCTGGCTCGCCGACGGCCCCCACCCCTGTTGGCCCGGCACCCGCGAGCATCCCACGCAGGATCACGTACAGCGCCTCGACCTGGGCGGGCCCCGGGCGACCTGCAGGAAGTTATTGGGCATGTGCTTTCAGGGGATCTGGGAGGGCGTCGCCGGTGGGCCTGACAAACTTGCAAGGACAGCCTTATCAGCCTAAACTGATGAAGTGTCTCGGGATTCGGATGTCGACCAGGTTGCCGCCACGCTTCGGCTGAGCATCGGGCTGCTCCTGCGGCGGCTGCGTCAGGCGCAGCCCGCGGGCGAGCTGACGATGCCCGAGTCCTCGGCGCTCGTGCGTCTGGAGCGCGGCGGCCCGACCACAGCGGCCGCGCTTGCCAAGCTCGAGCAGATCAGCCCGCAGTCGATGGGGGCGACGCTGGGCGCGCTTGAGGCCCGTGGCCTCGTCGAGCGACGTCCCGATCCGCAGGACGGCAGGCGGGTTATCTTATCGATAACCGAAGCCGGTTTGCAGGCGCTGCGGGACAGGCGCAACGCGCGGACCGAACAGCTGGCGCAGGCACTCTCGACCGGGTTCACGCACGCGGAACTCGAACAGCTGATGGCGGCCGCACCGCTGCTTGAGCGACTGGCGCAGAGCATCTGATGCCGGCGATCGGGCCGCAGCGGGACGGCGAGCAGATGGCCGGCGGGCGAACGACGGGGATGGACGGCCGCCACAAAGACGGCTACAAAGACCGCCGCAAGGACGACCGCTACAAATGGGTGGCCCTGGCGAACACGACCGCCGCCGTGTTCATGTCGGCACTCGACGGATCCATCGTCCTCATCGCACTACCGTCGATCTTTCGCGGCATTCACCTGGATCCGCTGGCGCTGGGTAACGTCAATTACCTGCTATGGATGATCATGGGGTATGGTCTCGTCCAGGCTGTACTCGTCGTAGCCCTCGGCCGCCTCGGCGACATGTTCGGCCGGGTCAGGATCTACAACGCCGGTTTCGTGGTGTTCACCATCGCATCCGTCCTGCTGTCGTTCGATCCCTTCGAGGGCGGTCACGGAGCACTGTGGCTGATCGGCTGGCGGATGCTCCAGGCGGTCGGCGGGTCCATGCTCATGGCGAACTCGGCCGCCATCCTGACCGATGCGTTTCCTACCGATCAACGTGGTTTTGCGCTGGGCATCAACCAGGTCGCCTATTTGGCCGGCCAGTTCGTCGGTCTGGTCGCCGGAGGCGTGCTGGCAAGCCTGGACTGGCGGGCGGTGTTCTGGGTCAACGTGCCGGTCGGCGTCTTCGGGACGTTGTGGGCGTACCGCAAGCTTCGTGACACCGGTCCTCGAGGAGGAGGGGGCCGCGTCGACTGGTGGGGCAACATCACATTTGCCGTGGGCCTGGGAGCGATCCTGATCGCTGTCACCCAGGGCATCCAGCCGTACCGAGATCACACCATGGGCTGGACGAACCCCGCGGTCTTCGGCCTGCTCGCCGGTGGCGTCCTGCTGCTCGCAGCGTTCGTCGTGATCGAGCGCAGGATCAGCGAGCCGCTGTTCGAGCTCAGCCTGTTCCGCATCAGGGCCTTCACCGCCGGCAGCGCAGCGGGTCTCGCCGTGTCCGTCGCCCGCGGTGGGCTGCAGTTCATGCTGATCATCTGGCTGCAGGGGATCTGGCTGCCCCTGCACGGCTTCGACTACAGCGACACGCCCTTCTGGGCCGGGATCTACCTGGTTCCCCTGACCGTCGGCGTTCTCGTCGCGGGTCCCGCATCAGGATTCCTCTCCGATCGCTTCGGCGCTCGAGGTCTTGCCACCGCCGGGATGCTCGTGTTCGGCAGCAGCTTCGTCGGCCTGATGCTGCTGCCCGTCGACTTTCCCTACTGGGCCTTTGGACTGCTGATCGCCGCGAACGGGATAGGCGGTGGCATGTTCGCCGCACCCAACTCGTCATCCATCATGGGCAGCGTCCCCGCGAGCCAGCGTGGCGTCGCTTCGGGAATGCGTTCGACCTTCCAGAACGCCGGTACGACGCTGTCGATCGGGGTGTTCTTCTCGCTTATGATCGTCGGGTTGGCGAGCAGTCTTCCGGACGCGTTGACGAGCGGTTTGCGGCAGCAGGGTGTGCCGTCCGACACCGCGCATCAGGTCGCTTCCCTGCCGCCCGTGTCGTCACTGTTCGCAGCTGTTCTCGGCGTCAACCCGATAGGACACTTGTTGGAGTCGAACAATGCGCTGTCCTCGCTGTCGCCTGCACACCAGCAGACCCTCACCGGCAGGGAGTTCTTCCCGAACCTGATATCGGAACCTTTCCACCACGGTCTCGTGGTGGTGTTCGCGGTAGCCGCCGCCCTGGCGCTGCTTGCCGCTGTCGCATCGCTGCTGCGCGGGAGCCGCTACGTCCACCCGGTGGCCCCAGGCCAGCTACCGCTGCCCTCTACCGAGCCGTCACCTATGGACGGGGCGCTGTCGGTCAGCACGACGTCAACTCCGTCAACTCCCAAGGACCGTGGATCTGGCGAAGACAGCAGCTGACGCCACCGGGTCGCCTCAGCCCACTGGGAGCTCCGCCGCGGCCTCCGGCGCCCAAAGGGAGCTCGGATACGCACGGCGCAGGTCGGGAACGATGTCGTTGGCGAACCATTCCAGCTGCTCGCGCTGCCATTCCACCGGCAGTGAGTCGACACCTATCCCGGTGAGCTGCTGACCGTATTCCTCGGTGAAACGATGAATCTTGTCGAGTACCTGCTCGGGGCTGCCGACAAGCGCCGAGCCGTGCTCGATGAACTCCTCGAGCTCCCAGAAGGGCGACTTGTTGTGCTTGGCCGCCGGCGTGACCCGCTGGGCATTCCAGAACGGACGGTAGGCTTCAACGGCCTCCTGTGAGGTCTTCCGGATCAGCAGGGCCGGGAAGGCGCTGGCGACCAGCGGTTCTCCCGAGTGGCCGTAGTGGGCCCACCGCTGCCGGTAGTGGTCGATGAGCTCCCGATACTGCGCGACGCGGAAAAAACCGTTCGCCGAATACAGCGGATCGCCGCGCAGCGCCGCCAGTTCCGTCGTCTGCCGGCTCGTCGCGCTGCCGTGCCATACACGGATTTTCCGCTGATACGGACGCGGTTGCGTCGTCACGTCCACGAGAGGCGCGCGGTATCGCCCCGACCAGGTCACCTTCTCCTCCGACCAGAGCCGGCGCAGCAGGTCGTACTTCTCGGCGAGGACGTCCCACTGCTCGGCGGGGTCGAGCCCGAACGTGGAGTAGTGCGGAGCGTGGTTGCCCTTCGCTATGACGAGATCGAGCCGTCCGCCGCTGAGATGGTCGAGCAGCGCGTACTCCTCGGCGACCTGGACCGGGTCGTGGATGCTGAGCACGGTCACGCCGGTGAGCAGCCGGACGCGGCTGGTGCGCGCGGCCACGGCGGTCAGCAGCACCGCGGGTGACGAGCACAGGAACGGCGCGCCGTGCCTCTCGCCGATCTGATACGCGTCGTAGCCGAGTTGCTCGACCATCTCCGCCTGGGCGAGCACGCTGGCCAGCTTGTCGTGCTGACTCAGGGTCACACCCGTCTTCGGGTCAGGCGAGTTGATGATCAGGGAGAGTGCGACGAACTTCACACGTCCGATGATACCGACGGGTAAGCCCGGCAAAGCATGAACACCGAGATGATCTCGGCACCCGTTCCCGATCCCGAGGCTGCGTCGCCAGCGCGAGCGCCCGCTCGGCCAGCCCCTACACGAATCCCTTGGCGTACAGCGTCCGCATCGACCCGCTGTGATCCAGACACAGGGCTGCCTTTGCCCGCTCACCTTCCAGGCCGTGTTGCGACAGGCCGAGCCACGCCTTCTTCACCAGGCCCAGCAGTCCCAGCGCGTGTGATTCGATCTTTGTCATCGATACCGGTATGACCGGCACAGTACGGATCGCCCGTTGCCCTCGGACACGTACCGGCACAATTACCAGCATGAGCACAGCGGGGGTTCAAAGCGCCATAGAGACCCAGCGGCACTGGTACGCGGCCGCGGGGAAAGTGAAACAGCAGATCCGCCGGGGCCGGCGGGTCACGCTCGGACTGGGAGTGGCCGGCACGGTCCTGGTGACCGCCGCCGGACAGGTCGAGGGGAGCGCGGGCCGGGTGCTGGCCGCGCTGGCCACGGCCGCCCTGGCCAGCGCACCGATCGTGGCCGGCTCCTTCGCCAGCCCTGATCACACCAAGACCTGGACATAGCTACGGTCGGTGTCCGAAGGTCTGAAAGCCGAGATCTACACCTGTCTGGCCGGTGTCGACCCCTACCAGGGCCCGCAGGACGAACGGGATCGCCGGCTGCTGGAACGCAGCGAGGCGATCCAGCAGGCCGCCGACATCCTCCCACCCGCAGCGCCGATCAGCGGCACGTCGTCGTCCCGGCCATGGCCGGAGATCGACAGCCTCGACTCCTACGTGACCCACCGGGTCGACGACCAGATCGACTACTACGAGCCGTAGGCCGCCGTCGCCGAGCGGCGTACCGCCCGGTTCCAGCGGGCCGGACTGGTCGCAAGCCTTGCCGCGGCGGTGCTCAGCGCGGTGGAAGTCGCCACGGGCAGTGCGACGATCACCGCATGGGCCCCGGCGATCACCATGGTGGGGGCGTCGGTGGGCTCGTTCGCGGCCGCTTCGCACTACGAGGACAACGCCCGCGCCTACAAGAAGCGGACCGCCCGTCGGCTGCGGTTCCTGCGCGGACCAGTGGCAGCTCCCCGCCCCGGCCGGCGCATCCCCCTCCGAGAGAGCGAGGCGGGACATGGAGTTCGTCACGAACTGCGAGGAGGCGATCGCCATCGAGAACCAGGCGTGGATGGCCCGGTGGAACGCCGACATTCCCGCGACGCCCGCCAGCCCTGCCGGGCAACCCACCTGATCGTCCCGGCAACCTCTCGCCGGCAGAAGCACAGAACACCTGGCGGGGACGCCCGCCCGCGCCGGTCAGGGCCGCAAACGATGGATCACCCGGTGAAAGGGTCGCGTTGAACGCCTTCGAGATCGCTTTCGAGGGTCGGTTGTCAGAGTCGGAAGTAGCATCATAAATCAGGGCGTTTCGCCGTTAATTTGGCAGACCGGCGGCCCGCAGCCCGACGCGGACCGCGGACCGGGTCAGCAGCGAGGAGATCCCGCTGGGGGCGGAAGGGCCGGCGTCGACGTCGTGACGGCGCTGCTGGTAGGCGGCGAACTGGTCGGCGTACTCCCGGCACTTCGCGCCGCCCCGGGTGAGGTCGGTGACAAGGGTGGCCATGGCTTCAGGGACGTCGGTGACGGCGTGGTCGACATAGCCCACGTGCCATCCGTGCGAACTGGCGGACGAGGAACCTCTTCCCGATCCCGGCGTTGCCGTGCAGGCTGAACAGGAATCGACGTCGGGGGTCGTCGACCGGTAGTCCGAGGTTCGTCTCGAACAGTTCCAGCTGTTCGCACCGGCCGACGAAAACCCGTTCCTGCCGGCCCCGGATGAGATCCTGAAGACTGCGCGGCCGTTCACTCACATGCGTCCCCTACGCAAGTATCGGATTGCTGATCATCCTACAAGGAAGCCCCGGAAGAGCCGCGCTGTATGGAACACGGCGGACAGGTAGATCAGCAGCCTCGCGCGCCAGGCCATCGTTGGGTGCGGCCGTGGCGGGGCGTCCGTCGGGAGGACGTTGGCATCGTCTCAGAAGGCTGTTGACGGGTGGCGGAGGCCCTCCCGGCGGCCATGGTCGGTTCTCGTGCGGTATCCCGACTTCCGCAGGCTCTTCGTCGGCACTTCCATATCGCTGCTCGGATCGAGTGTCACCACGGTGGCGCTGCCGTTGACAGCGGTGGTCCACCTGCACGCGTCACCCGTCCAGATGGGACTTCTCGGTGCGGTGGCCTGGATGCCGCACCTCGTTCTGGGACTGCCCGCCGGCGTGTGGGTGGACCGCATGCCCTACAAATGGACGCTCGTCGCGTCCGACCTGGTGCAAACCCTGCTGCTCGGCTCGATTCCGGTGCTGGCCACACTCGGGTTGCTGCAGATCTGGCAGCTCTACGTGGTGGCGCTGCTTGCCGGCATCGGTAACCTGTTCGAAACCGTGACCGCGCAGTCATTCATCCCCATTCTGGTTTCACGTCGGCAACTGTTGCCGGCCAACAGTGCATTCATGCTGAGCAACGCGACCGGGTCGGCGTTGGGGGCCTGCTGGTTGCGCTGCTCACCGCGCCGATCGCCATCGCCGCCGACGCGGTCTCGTTTCTGCTCTCCGGGCTGTGCAAGGCACGGGGATCCGCTCCACCGGAGCGGCCGTGGTCTTGAGTAGACCGAACAGACCGCACAAGCGGCAGCTGCGAGCCGACATCCTCGAGGGGCTACGCGCGGTCGTCACCCACCGGATCATTCGCATTGTGACGCTCTCAGCCACCGTCGGAGCGCTCGCCGGCCAGATGCAGAACGTCGTCCTGGTGCTCTACCTGGTCCGAGACATCGGGTTCACATCGGGCCTGGTCTGCGTGGTCATCGCGATCGGCGGGGTGGCGGGTGTCCTGGATGCTCTCCTCGCCACACGGATCACCCAACGCATCGGCCCCGGTCGAGCCTTCATCGCCGGAATGTTCCTCGCGGCCGTCGCCGGTCTCGTGCTTGCGGCCGCGACCGGCCCCTCGCGCTGGTACTCGCGATCATGATCATGGCGCAGATCATGCGCGGCGCCGGGCCATCGCTCTACGGCGTCAACCAGCAGACCTTTCGGCAGGCTCTGATCGCACCCGCCCTGCTCGCGCGCCAACGCCACCTGGCGCTTCTTCGTCCAGGCCTGAAGAGGGTTCGTGCGATGGTGAGAAGCCGTGCCGGTTGACTGTGCCTGTCGAGGTGGGTTCTACAGTCAGCGGGTATGGCCGTAGCACGGGACGTGAACGAAACGACGGACGGGTCGTCGGGGGCGGGCGAGCTGACTGTCCGCCTGGGAGCGCGGGATGCGGCTGCCGATGCGCTCGCTGTCCTGCAGTTGTGCGCGGCCGGCAAACTGCGGTGCAGTGAGAAGACGCAGCGACCGGCCGCCGCGACCGTCGCCGCCGTTGCCGGTGTCCTGCTCCGCGGGGACTTCTACCGCGAGGAGCCGATCGCCGCGTTCGCCTGGCCGCTGCTGCTGCAGGCCGGTGGTCTGGCCGAGGTCGTCGGTGGGCGTCTGCAGCTGACCGCGCGGGGCCGGGCGGCGCTGGCCAAGCCGGTGGCGGAAACGATCCGTCATCTCTGGCGGCGCTGGGTCGGCCATGCGGTGATCGACGAGATGGGCCGAATCGAGGAGATCAAGGGTCAGCGGTCGGCTCGGGCACTGACCGCGGCTGCTCCGCGGCGCAAGGCCGTCGCCGAGGCGCTTGCGGTCTGTGCGCCTGGGGAGTGGGTTGCGGTGGACGATCTCTTCACCCGGATACGGCGTGATGGCCCATCGTTTGCGGTGGCGCGTGACGTCTGGAAGCTGTATCTCGAGGATCCGCAGTACGGAAGCCTGGGATATGACGGGTTCCACGAGTGGTCGCTGTTGGAGGGTCGATACGTCCTGTGCCTGTTGTTCGAGTACGCGGGGACGCTCGGTCTGTTCGATCTCGAGTACGGCGATCCGGTCGACGCTCGCGACGATTTCCGCGGGAACTGGGGTGCGGACGACCTGGACTTCCTCAGCCGCTATGACGGTCTGTACGCGGTCCGGCTGAACGCCCTCGGCGCATACGTGTTCGGTCTGGCCGAACGGTACGAGCCGGAGAAGGAAGGCGGTGGCGGGCCGGGTCCGGCGCTCAAGGTCCTGCCGAACCTGGACATCGTGGTCACCGGCGAGGTTCAGCCCGCCGACGAGCTTTTCCTGGACGCCTATGGGCAGCGCTCCTCCGACCGTGTCTGGTCCCTGGGTCTTGCGTCGTTGATGGCTGCGATCGACGTGGGCCGCCCGCTTGAGGATCTGCGGCGGTTTCTGGACGACCACGCCGACCATGACATACCGGCCACCGTGACCAGGCTGTTCGAGGACGTCACGGCCCGCGCCGGCCAGCTGCGCGATCTCGGGCTTGCGCGGGTGGTCGAATGCGCCGATCCGGCGGTGGCCGCTCTCATCGTCGGTGACCGCAGGCTCCGCCGGTTCTGCCGGCCGCTGGGGGAGCGCCATGTCGCCGTACCGCTGCAGCATGAGGCCGACTTCCGTACCGCCCTGCGGAAGTTGGGGTACGTCATCCCGGCCGAACCCGGGGCGTAGCCACCGACGCCACCTGGCGACGGAGCGACCGGAGCGATCTGCCGGTGTCACTGCTCATCGTCCTTACCGTTCCACGATCCTGGCGTACAATTTTTTGTACGTACGACTTTCCGTACAAGCATGGGAGGCTTAGATGAGGATGATGACCTACTCGGAGTCACGTGCGCGGTACGCCGAAGTTCTCACGGCTGTCGTGGAGGACAGGGAGGAGGTTGTCGTCACGCGCGCCGGCCACGAGCCGGTGGTGATCGTTTCCTTGGACGACTACCAGTCGCTCAAGGAGACGGCGTATCTGCTCCGTAGCCCGGAGAACGCCCGCCGGCTGCTGACCGCTATCGACCGGCTCGAAAGCGGCGGCGGCGTGGTGCGGGACCTCGCCGAGTGAAGCTCGTCTGGGACGAGAACGCCTGGGAGGACTACGTATGGTGGCAGACCCAGGACCGCAAGCTGCTCAGGCGTATTAATACCCTGATCCAGGACATCTCCCGTAACGGGAACGACGGCATCGGCAAGCCGGAGCCCCTGAAACACGGGTTTCAAGGCTACTGGTCGCGTCGTATCAACGACGAGCACCGGCTCGTCTACAAGATTAATAACGATGAGATTCGTATGGCCCAGTGCCGTTACCGCTACAAGTGAGGCATCGGGTCAGGGCGGTCAGCGGTGGTGTGACGCGCTCCCAAGCCCAGGCGCCGAGGAACGAGCAGCCGATGAGGACGATGGTGGACATGCTGGAACTCCCTTCGCGATGGACGTCGTGGTGTGACCGACGCCGCGAAGCCATGCAAGGTCGGAAACGATTTCCGTCCTGATTACAAGGTGCCACTGACTCTGGCTGTCACAGCCGTTTACGTACTCAGTTTCATGATCTCTCCCGGCCTTCCAGGAAGGCGGTGCTCGTCGCGCCGCAGGCCCAGGACGCTGGGGACGCTGTCGGCCAGGTTGAGGGTGGTCGTCTCGGTGTGTCGAAAGTCGAGGAGCGCGCTTCTTCCGGAGATGCCGATGAGTTCTTCGGCCCACTTGGATGCGGCAGCCTCGACGGTCTGGCGACGGTCCTGCACAGACAAGGTGTGTACTCCTGGATGTTCGAAACCCGGCCAGGTGATCGATGATGGTCGGCTGCTCTGGGCCAGCCGACCATCATCGAGGGTATGACCGTCAATATCTACCATGCGGGTAGCGGTATTACGTAGTGGTAGTGGTAGTCCGAAGTTGCGAGCGATAGCCTGGTCGATTTCGACTGGTAGTCGCAGTCCTCGCGGAGGACGAACGTGTCGTGTACCGAGCTGTGGCCGGTGCGGTGTGTCGGTGGCGTCGGGTGCACGCCATATCCCCGTAATTGGGCGTTCGCCAACATTTCACGCCGAGCAACACGGTGGGTATGGCATTATCTGCCACTGGGCCAGTCGTCCTGCAGGACGCGGTAATCAACAGCGGCAGTTTCCGTTCCGGCTACACCGGCTCCGCGGGTATACGCGGACTACCAGGGAGGGTCTGTGCGGTTCAGCAGCGGAATCAGGATAGGATTAGTTGCCAGTACCGCGTTGGCGGCCTCGGCGGCGGGTATTGTGATGGCGCTCCCGTCGTCGGCGGCCTCGACAGTCACGTTCACACCGACCGCGGACACCTATGTGCAGGACAGCACCCCGTCCACCAACTACGGTACGTCCACGCAGGTCGTCGTCGACAACTCCCCGGTACGGCGGACGTTCATCAGGTTCTCCGTGAGTAATCTGACCGAACCGGTGACCAGCGCGAAGCTGCGCATCCATACGATCTCCGGTAATTCGGGCAGCAACAACGGCGGCACGTGGAAGTCGTTGAGCAACACCACGTGGTCGGAGACCGGGACGACCTGGAACAACCAGCCGGCGATCGACGGCGCCACGGTGGGCAGCCTCGGCTCGGTTGCCAAGAACACCTGGTACGAGATCAACGTCACCTCGGTGGTCACCGGTAACGGCACCTACAGCTTCGGCGGGACGTCGCCGAGCAGCGACGGGGCGTACTACGACTCGCGGGAGACCGGCGCCAACGCTCCGCAGCTTGTCATAACCACCGGTCCGGACCCCACGCCCACCCCGACGCCGACGTCCACGACTCCGCCCCCCTCAGGTGACCAGGTGCTGGTCGGTGCCGGCGACATCGCCGACTCCGGATCCGGTGACACCGCGACCGCCAACCTGCTGGACGGTATCTCCGGCACCGTGTTCACAGTCGGTGACAACGCCTACCCGGATGGCACGGCCTCGGACTTCACCAACTACTACGACCCCACCTGGGGCCGGCACAAAGCCCGCACCCGCCCCGCGCCGGGTAACCACGACTACAACACCTCCGGGGCGACCGGCTACTACAACTACTTCGGTGCCAACGCGGGCCCGTCCGGCCGGGGCTACTACTCCTACGACCTGGGTAACTGGCACGTGGTGTCGCTGAACTCCGAGATCAGCACGTCCGCGGGCTCGGCTCAGGAGCAGTGGCTGCGCACCGACCTGGCCGCGAGCACCAAGTCGTGCACCGTCGCCTACTGGCACCAGCCGCGGTTCACTTCGGGTGCCAACCACGCGCCCAACACCGCGATCGGGCCGCTGGTGCAGGCGCTGTACGACTACAACGCCGAGGTGATCCTCGCGGGTCACAACCATCAGTACGAGCGGTTCGCACCGATGAACCCCAGCGGTGGGCTGGACACCACGCGTGGTATCCGGCACTTCGTCGTGGGTACGGGCGGGGCCGGCTTCTACGGCTTCGGCACCATCCAGCCCAACAGCGAGGCGCGTAACAGCGACACCCACGGCGTACTCAAGCTCACCTTGCAGTCCAACAGCTATACCTGGCAGTTCGTGCCCGAGGCGGGCAAGACCTACACCGACAGCGGCACCACCAGCTGCCACTGATTCCGGCCTGTCATTGAATGCCGCACCCGGTGCGTTTTCGCACCGGGTGCGGCACCCGCCCGCATTCGGTGTTTCGAAGGTGGTAGGCCTGTGTACCTGGCCACGATCGGCAGGCCAAAATCGGGAACTGACGCCGGTGAAAGACTTGACACCGGTGAACGAGCTGACACCGGTGAACCGGGACGGCGTCGATGGACGGCGGTGGGAGGAAACGTTGTCGCGCTCGGCGCGGTCAGCCTGGTCACCGACGTCTCCGCGGAGATGGTCACCGCGATCCTGCCGCTGTATCTGGTGGTCGGGCTGCACTTCGGCCCTGTCGCCTACGGGGCCGTCGACGGTGTCTACACCGGCGCCACCGCGTTGCTCCGCCTGATCGGTGGCTATGTCGCCGACCGGATTCACCGCAGAAAGGCGGTGGCCGGCGTCGGCTACGGCATCTCCGCGTTCGCCAAGCTTGGTCTGCTCGCGGCAGGTGGTTCGGCCACCGCGATCGGGATGGTGATAGCCGCCGACCGGACGGGCAAAGGTCTGCGCACCGCTCCACGGGATGCGTTGATCACCCTGTCCACCCCGCCCGGTGCGCTGGGCAGGGCTTTCGGGGTGCACCGGGCGATGGACAGTATGGGTGCTTTCGCCGGCCCGCTCGTCGCGCTCGCCGTTCTTGCCGCAGCAGGTCAGACGTTCGACGCGGTGTTCGCCACCAGCTTCTGCATCGCGGCCATGGGCGTGGTGATCCTCGTACTGTTCGTCAACGACCATCATTCTGACAATCCACCGGCGGTGTGTGACAACCCGTCGCCGGCGGCGGTCTCATCTCGTGCGGCGCTCGGCCTGCTTCGCCAGTCCGGTGTTCGGCGGCTGCTATCGGCCGCCTGCCTGCTCGGTCTGGCAACCATCGGCGACGGATTCATCTACCTCCTGCTGCAACGCAGCGAAAACCTGGCCATCGGCTGGTTCCCTTTGTTCGCGGTGGGCACCAGCGGTGTTTATCTGCTGTCCGCCGCACCGTTGGGTGCGCTGGCCGACCGGATCGGCCGGGTGCCGATGCTGCTCGGCGGCTATGCCGCGCTGATCGCCATCTACCTGCTGCTGTTCGGCCCGCTGAGCGGATGGCTGCTGATCGGTGTGACTCTCGTTCTCCACGGCATTTTCTATGCCGCCACCGACGGGATACTCATGGCGTTGGCCGGACCGGTACTGCCCGAACAACTGCGTACCACCGGCATCGCGCTCATCCAGAGTGGACAGGCCCTGGCCTATCTTGCTTCCTCCGTCCTTTTCGGAGTCGCGTGGCACGTGTGGGGGCCATCCGGTGCCAGCAGGATGGCCGCAGCCGCCGCGCTGATCGCGATGCTCGCCACCGCAATCCTGTTGGCGGACAGGAGCAGCCCGCACGATAGCGCCGAGGCTGCGACATGAACGCCTTGGCCATGCGCACCCGCGTCTGGATCGTGCTGGCCGCTGCGATCATTCTTGTCCTGCTCGCTGCCGGCTACACCTTCCTGGTCATCCAGCCCGGCCGGGACGACGGGGCCGATGCGGCGACCGCGCTGCCGACCGTAGCCGTGGAGGGCTTCGACGATGACATCCACCCGGACGACGGCCTCCCGTTGCAGGTGCTCACCAACGGCGTGCTGTCTCGCGTCGGGGGACGCGACCTGACCGGACCGCGGCAGATCACCGTCCAGCGGTGCGACCGTGCCTACGCGGCGGCCGGGACTATCGCCTGCCTGCATCCGGTCGACCCGCTCAGCGCCACGAAACTGGTCATCCTCGACTCGCGGCTGCGCGAACAGCGAACCATTCCACTCACCGGATTCCCCAACCGGCTCCGTATCTCGCCGAGCGGGAAGATGGTTGCCTGGACCTTGTTCCTCAACGGCCACTCCTATGCAGGAGCAGGATTTTCCACCCGTACCGGGATCATGGATATCGACACCGGTCACCTCGTCGACAATATCGAGGAGTTTCACATCATCCGGAACGGCAGACCGTACCAGGCTGCCGACGTCAACTTCTGGGGCGTGACCTTCGCCGACGACAACCGGTTCTACGCCACTATGGCCACCGAGGGCCATCGCTACCTCGTTGAAGGCGACATCAACGCACGGACCGTGCGCAGCCGGGCCGACAACGTCGAATGCCCGTCACTGTCGCCGGACGGCACCCGGATCGCGTTCAAGGCTGCCGTCGACGGTGATCCGACCCGCGGCTGGCGGCTGTCCGTACTCGACATGGCCACCATGCGTGTGACCCCGCTGGCCGAAACCCGCAGTATCGACGATCAGCCGGAATGGCTCGACAACACGGCTGTGGCCTACGCGTTGCAACGCAGCGACGGCATCAACGACATCTGGTCCCTGCCCGCCGACGGATCCGGTACGCCCAACCTTCTCGTTCCCGGGGCGAATTCGCCCGCCCTGATCAGCTGATTCGTGGCTGTGGCTGTGGCTGGGACTGGGGCTGCGGCCAGGACCGTGAGGCCTACCTGTCGGTCATCCTGACGCTACCGGGCCGGTGGTCACCATCATGGGGACGGGTGAGGATGGCGTGCAGCTCCGGGTCGGCGTAGACCTCGGCTGTGTGGCGCCACTCGGCGAGCAACTGGGCGACCGGGGCCAGATCGAGGTTCTGCTTGTCGCGGTCGGGATCGTCGCAGGTGGGGCGGATGCGTCGAGCGTGCCTCGATCCGGGCCCCAGTGGCCGGTCTGAGACTTGGAACACACCGCGCCGCCGGGGCCGCCGCAGGGGGACCGGCCTCCGTCTTTCACCGGGGTCGGTGATGTGGGGGGCTGACC
>NZ_CAAAFR010000162.1:0-62488 GCF_900634745.1 Protofrankia symbiont of Coriaria ruscifolia | reverse complement strand
CTCGGGGAACCCCACCAACCCCATGAACAATCTAGGCCGGCGACGTGACTGGCGGACGATGCCGCGACATCTGTCTGTTCCGCTCGAACTTTGCGAAGAGGCAGGCCACTCACCTGCGGCTCGCAAGGTAGGTGCGAACAGCGGACAGGGATTTGTTCGGGCTTACCTTGCGGATTCGATGGCGCCGGAGGTCCAGACTGTCTGGAGCTGTGCTGAGACAGCGGCGGCCGATAATCGGTCGCCGGAATGCTCGACCACGGATACGGTCGCCGGGTGCCCGATGCGATCTTCTCTCACCCCCGCCTTGCGCCCGTCTACGACGCTCTTGATGGAGACCGCGACGATTTGACGTCCTACCTCGACATCGCCGACGAGCTGGGTGCAGACCGTGTCCTCGACATCGGTTGCGGGACAGGATGCCTGGCAATCTTGATGGCCGAGAGCGGCCGCACGGTCGTAGGTGTCGACCCGGCCGAAGCATCGCTTGAGGTCGCGAAGTCGAAGGATCGAACCGGAAAGATCACCTGGGTGCACGGCGATGCCACGACAGTATCGATGACCAATTTTGATCTTGCAGTGATGACGGGGAATGTGGCGCAGATCTTTCTCGCTGATGACGAGTGGATTCGGACTCTCCAGGGCATCCGAGCCGCGCTTCGCCCAGATGGTTACCTCGTGTTCGAGACAAGGCGTCCTGAACGTCGGGCTTGGGATGAATGGGCCGCTGGCGTTGTTCAGCTCGCCGTCGATATTCCAGAGGTCGGAGCGGTGGAGCGGCGTTTTAAGGTTACTGACGTGAGTCTTCCGTTCGTTTCTTTTCGCTATGTCTACAGGTTCCTGGCGGACGGTGCGGTCGTCACCTCGGACTCGACCCTCCGGTTCCGCAGCAGGGGCGAAGTGGAAACGAGCCTGGTCGCCCATGGCTATCGAGTGCTGGATGTGCGAGAAGCCCCTGATCGCCCAGGTCGCGAGTTCGTATTCATCGCACAGCGCACGATCTGAAACGATAACTTCTCGATCATTTACCCACTGTCAGGGGAACCGGACGCGAGTGCGTGGTCGGTGGACCTCGTCACCGCGGGCCGGTTTGGCCAGCCCGCCTCATGGTCGAGCCCGAAATCAGTAATCACCATCGAAAGCAGATTCGCGAACGTCGAAACAGTGTGACACACAAGACGGCGATGTGCATTCCGAAATGAAGTCTGCGAATGCGTGTCGGCGCTGAGTTACCGCGTAAGCCGCTCGGGTTCCGCCGGACGAATCCGTTCCGGCGCCGTGGGCTGGTCGCGACCGCGGTCGGTGTCGTCATCCTGCTCGTGGCCGGTTATGCCGCCATCCGTCTGGGGAGCGGTGCCGCGCCGACCGACGCCACCGCCATGAAGGGGCAGTCCCCAGCCGCGAGCCCGAGTCCTGGCACGCTCGAGCTCACCGAGGCCACTGCTACACCTGGAAGCAGGAAGATCACAAAGCGACCGCGGACGAGGTACCCTGCGCGTCGCCGCACCTGTTCGAGGCGGTCAAGGAGGTGAACATCGCCGCCGACTATCCTCCTGATAGCGCCTATCCGACCGAAACACAGTGGGATGCAATTAACAAACGTTACTGCAATCCGATCGCGCACAGCTTCCTCGGCCATCCGCTCGACCTGTACGGGCGTTTCGCGAGTGGGATCATCTATCCCCTCCGATTCGGTTGGGAATCGGGCGACCGGGATCTCGTGTGCGGGCTGATCGCCGCTGGCAAGGCCGCTGTCCCGAACTGGCTCATTCCCTTCACCGGCACAGTCGAGGGCGCGGACCAGGCACAGACCTGTCCTGCCGGAACGTGTCTGGAACTGACGGCGACCGAGACCAGGGGCGAGATTCCGTGCAGCGCGCCGCACCAGGCAGAGGTCACCGGAACAGCCACCCTGCCCGACACCGCGGACGGCCAGCCCCCGTCCGATGCGGCCTTCGAGGAGCTGGCCGACTCTCGCTGCAAAGCGGTGGCCACGCGCTTCCTGGGGCGACAGTTCCAGCAGACCGAGACCATGCAGGTCAGCCCGGTTCCCGGCACATCCTCATCGCTGACTGTTTCCCCCGCCGACCCACGGCCGGCCAGGAAGCGGTCACTTGTCGCGCTGTGCAGCAGAACGTTCCCGCGTTGTTGATGATCTCATTTGATGTACAGTAATTTGTACTTAATAGTAAACTTTATTGTACCGACTGGAGATCTTCGTGGCCAGTACACAGGACGACCTCCTGGATCCCGCGCTGCTGCGGCTGATCGGTGTGCTTCTGCTGGGTGGCCTGATGGGGCTGCTTGACGGCACGATCGTCAACGTCGGGGTCGACACGCTCGGGGAGCACTTCAACACCTCGTTGAGCACGATCGGATGGGTCGCCACCGGCTACCTGCTCGCGGTGACCGTCGCCATCCCGCTCAGCGCCTGGGCCACGGACCGGTTCGGCAGTCGGCGAATATGGCTCACGGGGCTGTCGGTCTTCCTCGTCGGCTCGCTCGCTCGCGAGCGGGCTGGCCCCCTCGATCGAGAGCCTGATCGTCTTCCGGGTGATCCAGGGCTTCGGGGGCGGCATGCTGGATCCGATCATGCTCACACTGCTGGCGCGCGCGGCGGGCCCGGCCCGGGTGGGGCGGGTGATGGGGCCAGCCGGCTCGACGTCGTCGGGGTGGCCCTGCTGTGCCCGGCGTTCGCCATCCTCATCTATGCGTTGTCACAGGCCGGGGAGGATGCCGGGTTCGGCGCCACCCGGGTGCTGGTGACGCTGCTGATCGGTGGGGGGCTGCTTGTCGGCTACATCGTGTATGGGCTGCGGGCCCGCGGCGCGGCACTGATCGATCTGCGGCTGTTCACCAGCCGTGCTTTCAGCGCGAGTGTCACGGTGATGGCGGTCACCGGGGTGATGCTGTTCTCGATGTTGTTCCTGGTGCCGTTGTACTACCAGCAGGTTCGTGAGCACGGGGTGCTTGCGGCCGGGCTGTTGCTCTCGCCGCTGGGTGTGGGTTCCTTCATCGCGATGCCGATCGCGGGACGGCTCAGCGACCGGGTCGGTACCCGGGCGCTGGTGCCGGCCGGCGCGTTCGTGATCGCGTTGAGTGCGCTGGTGTTCATGCAGGCCGGGCTGCACACCAGCGAGGCAGGTCTTGCGGTGTCCGTGTTCGGGACGGGGCTGGGGCTCGGTTTCGTGGGTGCTCCGACCATGGGGGCGCTGTACCGGACGCTGCCCGCGGAGTCGGTACCGCAGGGCACGTCCGCGCTGTACGTGCTCAACCAGTTGGGTGCGTCGCTCGGTATCGCGGTCGTGGCGCTCATCCTGCAGAGCCGGGTGTCGAACGGGGCGTCCCCCGAGGCCGCGTTCCAGTCGGCTTTCTGGTGGGTGTTCGCCGGCTCGCTCGCGGTGCTGGTGGCGGGCTGGTTCCTGCCGGGCCGGCCCGCGCCGCTGCCGGCCGCGGGGTTGGGGCAGGAGGTAGCTGGATCAGGTGTACGTGATCCTGGCGTCAGCCACACCTGATGGCCCGGCCGCGCCACGATGCCACGATGCCACGACGAACTCGTTCTCGAGCACACCGAAGACGGGTGCGGTGACGTTCTCCAGGCCGACGACGATCTCGTCTGCCCCCGATCTCGCGGAGTCCCTCGCCGCGGGCCCGGCTGCCCACGGACGCGATGACATGGGCGCCGGCACGGGCGGCGGGCTGCACCGCGAAGCGCCCGACAGCGGCCGAAGGTCACGACGCGTGTGCCCGGCGGCGGTCCGGAGCCGTCGGCCGCGGCCTCGATGACGACACCCGCCGCGTCCCAGCCGAGGACGCAGCCCGGCTGCGCCTGTTCGCCTTTGAAGGCGAGTTCGCCGAAGTTGAGCGAGACCGGGTGGACTTCGATCAGGGCCTGGACGTCGCCCGGGACCGGCTCCGTGACCGTACCGAGACGAAGGCCCGCGGGCGCGTCGGGATCGTAGACCAAAGCTCGCATGTCGCTCCTGACGATCCTGGTGGGAATGCTGTTTCCGGAAAGATTTTCTCCTGGTGGGAAATGTTGCTTCCGGCGGGAAGGGTGGACGGCGTCAGCGCGGCAGGTCGGCGTGACGTTCGAGGAATGCGGTGACGTCCGCGGGATTCTCCAGCGGCAGGGGGTAGACCACGAGCCGGTCGACGCCGAGGTCGGCGTAGCACCGGGCGGTGCCGGCGTCCACCGGGGAGAGCTGCATGAAGTTGATCTCCAGTCGGCCCAGCCGGGCCGGGCGTTCGACCTCGGCGGCAGCCTTCTCCAGCCCGGCAAGGTGTCAGGCAAGATCGTCCGGGCCGTCCCCGTTGCCGAACCAGCCGTGGCCCCGGGCGACCGCCCGCCGGAATGCGGCCGGACTGTGCCCGCCGATCACGATCCGCGGACCGTCGGCGCGCACCGGACGCGGGTGCGCGTCGATGCTGTCGAACGCCACGTACCGTCCCTGATAGGACGGTACGGGCTGGGTCCACAACGCTCTCATCGCGTCCAGATACTCGTCGGTGCGACCGCCGCGCTCCGACATCGGCACGCCGACCGCGGTCATCTCCGGTTCGAGATATCCGGCTCCGACCCCCAGGAGCAGCCGGCCACCGCTGAGTACGTCAAGGCTCGCGACCTGCTTGGCGAGTACCAGCGGGTTGCGTTGCGGCAGGATGACGATTCCGGTCCCGAGCTCCAGTCGTTCGGTGACGGCCGCAACGTAGGCCAGATGCACCAACGGGTCGAGAATCGGATCCGTCGGTTCCATAGGCGCGGCCGGTGTCCGCGGGCTGGGCAGCACGACGTGCTCGCCGGCCCACCACGACTGGTATCCCAGCTCTTCCGCCCGCCGGGCCAGCCGGACCATCTCGGCCGGACCCAACGTCGCCTTGGCGTTCAGCCCCATGACACCGAGCTCCACGAGTACCCACCTCCTTCTTGATCTCCTTGATCTCCTTGATCGGGACGACTCTTCGACCGGGACGACGGCAGCACGGAACAACCGCCGATGGCCGCGTCCACACGACCGATCGTGCGGCGGCACACGCCATCCGTCCAAGACCCGCCGTCGTAACCTTCGGCTATGGACGTCCACCTCCGGGATCCGCCGGGAGCTGCATCGGAGTGGTATCACGACTGATACCATGCTGATATGGCGATGACACTGCGGCTTACCGACGACGAGACGGACGCGCTGCGGCGCCGCTCCGAGCTGGAGCAGCGGTCCATGCAGGACGTCGTCCGACAGGCGATTCGGGAATACATCGAGACCCACAGCCGTACCGACCTGCTCGACCGGGTTCTCGACGAGGATCTCCCGCGTTACGCCGAGGCCCTGCGGCGCCTCGGCGAATGATCTACCTGACGCTCGCGGATCTGCTGCGCGTGGCCGAACGAACGTTGGGGACCGCGCCACTCGTCCGTGACCACGGCCTGTTGGCATCGGCTACCGCACGTCCGCAGGCAAGCGTGTTCGGTAACGACGCCTGCCCCACGATCGACGACAAGGCCGCCGCGCTGCTGCACTCGCTGGCACGCAACCACGCGCTCGTCGACGGCAACAAGCGCCTCGCGCTCGTCGCCGTCATCGCCTTCTACGGCCTCAACGGACGCCGGCTCATACTCACCAACGACGCCGCCTACGACCTGGTCATGAGTGTTGCTTCGGGCGCGCTCGACACCGTCAACAACATCACGGCCATCCTGCGGACGGCAAACACATCCCGCTCCTGAACAACACCCCGGCAATGACTCCACAACACACCCTCCGCATGGCATGGGGTCTGTCCCAGGGACCAGGGATCATGGATCAGCTCAGTGATAAATCGGATGTGTTGGCGCGTTCGCGGACGAGGCCTGGCTGTGTCGCAGCCGCCGACATCACAGCGGACGGCGGCCATCAGGGTCAGGCAGCCGTCCGCGTCGCAGGCTTCGAGCAGGGGCAGGCCGGCAGACACGCCGCAGGTCATGCCCTCCGCGGCAGTGGCCGGACCACCACCGTGCCCGCACGATACGGCTTGTTTCGTCCACTTTTTCTCACTTTTTGGCCATGTCCGAGCTCGCGCTACCATGATCACGGTTTACCGCTGTTGTTGTGGAAACAGGGGATCTGATGAGTCGAACGGTAGTCCACGGCGTGTTTGAGGAGGATGGTCTGTAGCTGGCGTACGGCGGTGGGAAGGTGGCGGGTGCGGCGCCGCTGGATGACCAGGATGACCGTTGCGTCGTCGGTTTCCAGCGGGCGGTAGGTGATGATGCCGCTGCGTTCGAGGGGGTCGCCCGCGACGCTGTAGTCGGGCAGGACGGTCACCCCGAGGCCCTGGGCGACCATGAGCTTTCCCATTTCCGCGCCGTCGGTGGAATAGGAGAATGCCGGTGGTTTGTCACGGAACAACCGGTGGACGTATCGGTGCATGACATAGCCGGAGCGCATGGCGATGAACGGCTCGGTCAGGAGCTGCTGGGGACTGACGGTCGGCAGCTGGGCGAGCGTGCTGTCGCTGCGGCAGCACAGCACGGCCCGGCCGCGGAACAGCTCGACGGTCTCCAGATCGGGGGAGACGTCGTCGCCGTCCATCAGGTTGACCAGACCGAGGTCGAGGCCACCGTCGAGCAGCAGGCGATGGATGTCGGCCTGCTGGGTGTTGACGATCTCCACCTGCGTCGTGGGGTGGGCGGCGTGGAAGTCACGCATGGCGGGGGTAACCAGTGGCACGGTGGCGGCGTTGACGGTGCCGATCCGGATCATACGGCTGGAGCGCTGCTGGTCGCCGGCGGCGGCGCGGAGCCGGTCGACCGACTCCAGGACATCGATGATGTATGGCAGCAGTTCACCGCCGGTCGCGCTGATCGTGGCGCCGGTGCGGCGGCGGTCGAGGAGCGTCAGCCCGAGTTCCCGCTCGAGGTTGCGGATGGTCTCGCTCAGTGCCGGCTGCGACATGTGCAGCGCCTCGCTGGCGGCCCGCATCGACCCCAGGCGCGTGACCGCGGCGAGGCACTCCAACTGTTCGATCCGCACCGGGCCCTTCCCGCCGTTGACGCCGTGACAGGGTTGCCCTATCGCACCCTCGTCGACGCCTGGTTGACCGGCGTCACCCATGAAGGCACACTCGGCATCATGTCGATGGACATTATAGGGATTGCCAGGCGCAGCCGGTTGTCCGTCGACGTGCGCAGCCGCGCAGCCGCCGTCCCGAATCGGTGGTTCTGTCGCCGTCCCGAGCGATGTGGGTGCTGCGTCACCGGTTAGAGCGACCACGCACGCCGACCGGTCGCCCGGCCGATCATTCGATGATTCGACGCGGTTCGGGCGTCTTCTTTTGAAAGTAACCGTCGAAAGCAGCCGTCGAAAGAAATCGTCTCGTACGCGGCGCCGTGATATCGCCGCCGGCTGGGATCGCACAGCCGTTCACATCGCAGGGAGAATTGCATGTCCGATGCCGTTGAAGCGGGTCGCGAACCCGTGAAGTTCGCCTACTGGGTGCCGAACGTCAGCGGTGGCCTGGTGGTGAGTAAGATCGAGCAGCGCACCGACTGGGGGTATGAGTACAACCGGAAGCTGGCCGTGCTGGCGGAGAACAACGGGTTCGACTACGCCCTGAGCCAGGTCCGCTATATCGCCTCCTACGGTGCGGCCTACCAGCACGAGTCGACGGGATTCAGCCTGGCATTGCTGCTGGCCACCCAGCGGCTGAAGGTGATCGCGGCGATCCATCCGGGGTTGTGGCATCCGGGCGTGCTGGCCAAGTTCATCGCCACGGCCGACCAGCTCTCCGGCGGTCGCGCGGCGGTCAACGTCGTCAGCGGCTGGTTCAAGGACGAGTTCACCAAACTGGGCGAGCCCTGGCTGGAACACGACGAGCGGTACCGGCGCAGCGAGGAGTTCATCCGTGTGCTGCGCGAGATCTGGACCAGTGACCACGCCGAGTTCAACGGCGATTTCTACCGGCTGCACGACTTCGACCTGCGGCCCAAGCCCATCGAAGGGCCCGGACGCCCGCATCCGGAGATCTTTCAGGGTGGTAACTCGACGAGCGCCCGGGCGATGGCGGGCCGGGTGTCGGACTGGTACTTCAGCAACGGCAAGGATCTCGACGGCGTCAGCGAGCAGATCGCCGACGTCAACGCCGAGGCGGCACTGCACAGACGGCGGGTGCGTTTCGGGCTGAACGGTTTCCTGATCGCCCGCGACACCGACGCCGAGGCCCGCGAGGTACTGCGGGAGATCATCGCCAAGGCCGACCGGCAGGCGGTCGAGGGTTTCGGATCGGCGGTCAAGCAGGCCGGTCAGTCGACCGCCGACCGCAAGGGCATGTGGCAGGACTCGGAGTTTGCCGACCTGGTCCAGTACAACGACGGTTTCCGTACCGGTCTCATCGGCACGCCGGAGCGGATCGCCGAACGCATCGTCGCCTACAGCAAGCGCGGTGTGGACCTGCTGCTGCTCGGATTCCTGCACTACCTCGAAGACGTGGAGTACTTCGGACGGCGGGTGCTGCCGCTCGTGCGCGAACTCGAAGCCGACGCCGCCGACCGCGGCGAGCTGGTCCGGGAAGCCTCCTAAAGGATGCGCCTGGTCAGGCGGCGATACATCGACTTCGTCCGGACGTGCAGTGCGCTGTGTTGGTGACCTTCTTCCGCAGCCCGGCCCGACCCGGGCCGATATCCCGGCTCAAGCCGATATCCCGGCTCGGGCCGGCGTCCCGATCCGCACCACACCCCTCACGTCCCACGTCTTACGTGACAAGGAGCTCAACGTGTCCCTTGACGCCGACAACCGGCTGGACAGCCCCACTGCCACGGCCACCACGCCTGACACCGACGACAACGCCGCGCAGTTCACGGCGGCGCTGGAGCGCGCAGACCTGGTCACTGCCGAGCTGCGCGCGACCGCCGCCGAGCGCGACCACGCCAACAAGACACCCCGCGCGGAGGTCGAGTTGCTGCGCGGGCACGACCTGCTGCAGGTCCAGGAGCCCGTCGCTTACGGTGGTTCCGGCCTCAACTACGCACAGGCGGCCGCGATCACCCGCCGCATCGCCCGCGGCGACACCTCCATCGCCCATCTGATCGGCTACCACTACGCGCAGACCCGGATCGCGCCCCTGTTCGGCACGCCGGAGCAGGCAGCCGAGCAGTCCCGCCGCAACGCCGAGGGCAAGCTGTTCTGGGGCGGTGTGCAGAACCCGCGCGGTGGCTCCGACATCGTCCTCACCCGTGACGGTGACGGGTTCCGGCTCAACGGTCGCCGCTCGTTCGCCTCCGGTGCCAGCCTCGGCGGCCAGCTGTCGGTCACCGCCACCTACGACGGTGCGCTCGTGTTCGTCTCGCTGCCCGCCGGACGCGAGGGATTCCGCGCGCTGGAGGACTGGGACAACATCGGCCAGCGGCTCACCGACTCCGGCGGGGTCGTCTTCGACAACGTCCGCGTCGAGCGCTCGGAGATCCTCGGCGACGACCCGCTCACCGGCCGCACGCCGTCGCCGTACCAGACGCTGGTGACCCCGCACTGGCAGCTCGCCTTCGTCAACTTCTACATCGGAACCGCGGAGGGCGCGTTCGAGGAGGCGCTGGACTGGACGCGCCTGTATGCCGCGCCGTGGGAGACTTCCGGTGTCGAGCAGGCGACCGACGACGCCTACATCCTGCAGGCCGTCGGCGAACTGCAGAGCGAGATCAGGGCCGCCGCGCTGCTGGCCGACCGTGCTGGGCAGTCGCTGCAGGCGGCGCTTGACATCGGTCCGTCGCTGACCGCGGAGCAGCGGGCCGAGGCCGCGATCGCCATATACGAGGCGAAGTACCTCACCACCAAGGTGTCGCTGGCGGTGGCGAGCCGGTTGTTCGAGATCCAGGGCGCCCGGGCGACCACCAGCGTCTACGGATTCGACCGGCACTGGCGCAACCTGCGTACCCACACCGTCCACGATCCGGTGGCCTACAAGGCACGCGAGGTCGGAGACTGGACGCTCAACCGCCGCGCCCCCGAGTTCTCGCTGTACCGCTGACCAGGCTTGCTGTGCCGCTGAGCCTGCCGTACCGCTGACGAGAGGGTCTCCGGCGGCGCGATCATGTTTTTTGCGTCGCCGGAGAGGCCGAAGCCCCCATGACCAAAGGTGGTGGACGCCGGGTGCCCCGGCGTCCACCGTCTGGAAGCCGACCGTCTGGAGCGCTGTGGTGACCGATCGACCATCCGACGCCGGGGCCGGCCCGTACGCTGTCGTGCGCTCGGACGCCGAGGCGCTGGAGATCGCGCGGAAAGTCGCGGCCGGCTTCGCGGTGCGCGCCGACGCCCGTGACCGGGACCGGCGGCTGCCCGAGGCCGAGGTCGACGAGCTGTCCGCGTCGGGGCTGCTCGGGATCACCGTCCCGGCGAGGTTCGGCGGCGCCGACGTCTCGGCGGCGACGCTGACGGGGGTGTTCCGCATCCTCGCGGTCGCCGACGCGAGCCTGGCCCAGATCCCGCACAGCCACTTTGTCTTCCTCGACGCCCTGCGCAGGCAGGGCAGCGACGACCAGCAGGCCTTCTACTTCGGGCAGGCGCTGGCCGGTCGGCGCTTCGCCAACGCACAGTCCGAGCGCGGCGGGCGGACCATCGCGGATGACGCCACCACACTGCGGCGCCGGCCCGGGGGCGGCTACGTCCTGCGTGGCGAGAAGTACTACTGCACCGGTGCGCTGTTCGCGCACTGGCTGGTCGTCCGCGCCGTGCTGCCCGACGAGCCGCCGCGCGCCGGCGGAGCCGTCCCCAAGGCGCTGGCCTACATCCGTCGGGACTCACCCGGAGTGAGCGTCGAGGACGACTGGGACGGCATGGGCCAGCGCACCACCGCCAGCGGCACCGTCCGGTTGGACGACGTCCCGGTCACCGCCGACCAGGTGGTCGGCTTTTTGTCGATCTTCGATGGCCCCACCACCTACGGCGCCCGCGCCCAGGTCCTGCACGCCGCGCTGGACGCCGGCATCGCCCGCGGCGCGCTGGACGCCGCCGTCGGCCAGGTGGCCAGGGCCCGGCCGTGGTTCGAAAGCGGCGCGGACCGGGCCGCCGACGATCCGTTGCTCGTCCAGCAGGCCGGCGAGCTGGAGATCGTGGTCCGGGCGGCCGAGGCTCTGCTGCGGGAGGCCGCGGCAAGCATCGACGCGGCCGAACACGACCTGACCGAGGCGAGCACGGCGCGGGCGTCGGTGGCGACGGCCGTCGCCAAGGTCGCCGCCGCCCGGGCGGCGGTACAGGCGGCGGGGGAGTTGTTCGAGCTCGGCGGCACGCGGTCGGCCGCCGGTTCGCTGAACCTTTCGCGCCACTGGCGTGACGGGCGCACCCACACCCTGCACGATCCCGTCCGGTGGAAGATCCAGCACATCGGACGCTGGTTGCTGTCCGGCACGCCCCCACCACGGCACGGACAGCTCTGACGGCACGGACAGCTCTGACGGCACGAACGGTTCTGACAGCTCGGACGGCACGGCACCCGGCGATCCTGGAGGCGTTTCCCGAATGGCCCTGCGGCTGCACTGGTTCCTGCCCACCTACGGTGACTCGCGGTTCATCGTCGGCGGGGGTCATGGTCTGCCCGCCGGCACCGCGTCGGGTGATCGCCGTGCCTCGATCGGCTACCTCTCCTCGATCGCGCGCGCCGCCGAGGAGTTCGGCTTCACCGGCGTTCTGACCCCGACCGGGGCATGGTGTGAGGATGCCTGGCTGACAACCGCGATGCTGGCCCGCGAATCGGAACAGCTTGCCTTTCTCATCGCGTTCCGTCCCGGCCTGATCAGCCCGACCCTCGCCGCACAGATGGCCGCGACGTTCAGCACCCACGCCCCCGGCAGGCTGCTGCTCAACGTGGTCACCGGGGGAGAGGCGGACGAACAGCGCGCCTACGGCGACCACCTTGACAAGGCCGCCCGCTACGTCCGCTGCGACGAGTTCCTCTCGATCGTGCGCCGGCTGTGGGCGGGGGAGGCGGTCACCCACCGCGGCACCCATCTCCACGTCGAATCCGCGCACCTGCCGACGCTGCCCGACCCCGTCCCGCCGCTGTACTTCGGCGGGTCGTCGGCCGCGGCCGGCCCGGTCGCGGCCACGCACGCCGACGTCTATCTGACCTGGGGCGAGTCGCTGGACACGGTAGCAGACAAGATCGACTGGATCCGTGGCCTCGCCGCCGAGCGCGGACGCAGCCTCCGGTTCGGGATCCGGCTGCACGTCATCACCCGCGACAGTGCTGACGACGCCTGGCAACAGGCCGGCCGGCTCCTCGACACGCTCGGCGAGGACGTCGTGGCCGCCGCGCAGGCCGGACTGGCCCGCAGCGAGTCCACCGGGCAGGCCCGGATGCGGGCCCTGCACGAACGCGGCCGCGCCGACGGGAGCTGGCGCAACCCCCGGGCGCTCGAGATCGCCCCGAACCTGTGGGCCGGCGTCGGTCTTGTCCGCGGCGGGGCCGGCACCGCCCTGGTGGGCAGCCACACCGAGGTCGCCGACCGGATCGCCGAGTACGCCGCGCTCGGCATCGACGAGTTCGTGTTCTCCGGCTACCCGCATCTGGAGGAGCTGTACTGGTTCGGCGAGGGCGTCCTGCCGCAGCTCGCCCGCCTGGGTCTCACCGCCGACCGCGGCGTCTCCGATGCGGGTAACCGCCCCTTCCTGCCGGCAGCGGCACGCTGAGGCCGGTGGGGTGGTTTGTCAGGAGGTGAAGGAGCGGACGAAGTACGGCGCTACGCCGAGCTTGTGGTCGATCACGCTGGCCTCCGTGTAGACGTCCGGGCGATCTACAGGTCTTTGCTCGCAGTGTCGTCGGTTCGAGGAGTCGTCACCATCCGGCGATCGGTGGAGACGAAGAACGCCGACGTAGTCGGGTGGGACACAGCCGGTTGCGGTCGCGATCGTAGCCGCGCAGCGCCCGGACGGTGCTGGGATGGATGACAACCTCCCGCGACTTGCCGAACTTCGAGTCGCGGATCGTCAATACACCTGCGTGCATCCACCTGGCTGGCTGGCGAACCACTCGGCAGCCCGGCCAGGCGCCAGCCGGTAAGAGCCCGGAATTAATTAACTAGAACAATCTGGCATCATTTGCCCAGGTCATGGGCCTGCAAGAATCCCACTTATTTATTTCCGGGCTCTAACCGTCGGGACGGCTCAGTCAATGGGCCTAGCGCGAGCCCTTCGACGTGCAGGAAACACAGCAGCGACCGCATAGCGGTTCGTCCAGCACGGTACCTCGCCGGCGGCCTACCCGACTCTACGGGAGCCCGGGGCGAGATTCCTCCGGGCGACCTGACCCTGCCTGCTTCTGAGACTCAGATACGACCGCCCGACGATCAGCGGTGAAAGAGCGAGGATTGCTGTCGGCGATTCTGACCCGGCCGATCGCGGTAACGCGGGTGCCGCAGCGGACGGGGGTGCCGATCGCCGGCAGGTTGGCCAGCGGTGCGAGATAGCTTGTAACGTCGCGACCATCGGGTACGGGGGCGCGAGCGAGTATGCCTTGCCCGTGACGAACGCGGGCAGTGATCACGGGTGTGCCTCGTAAACGATATTGAATGGTGTCTCGGCGACCCGGCGGAAGCGGGTGAACCCGGCGTCGGCGGTCAGCCGGTGGATGGGTGCCTCCCCGGCCTGTGCGCCGAGGGAGTAGCCACCGGTCTGGGACAGCGCGCCCGGAACGCACAGGATCATCGAGAGCGAGTAGTAGATCCGGCCGACCGGATTCAGGTTGTCCACCACCGCGCCACCGGCATACGGCTCGACGATCATCCAAGTGCCGTCGTCGGCCAGCGACTCGAGGACGTGGCGGGCCGCGCCGAGCGGGTCCCCCATGTCGTGCAGTGCGTCGAACGTGGTGACCAGGTCGTACGGGCCGCCGCCGAACGCCTGCGCGGACGCCACCTCGAAGCTCACCCGGCCGGTCACTTCGGCAGCGTCGGCCCGCTGCCGAGCCCGCTCGATCGAGCCCTCGTGGTAGTCGGACCCGACGAACCGCGAACGCGGGAACGCCTTGGCCATCAGTATCGTGGACGTGCCTTGGCCGCAGCCGATGTCGGCCACCCGGGCGCCGGTGCGCAGCTTCGCCTCAACGCCGTCCAGGGCCGGAATCCAGGTGGTCAGCAGGTTGGCGTTGTAGCCGGGGCGGAAGAACCGCTCGCAGCCGGTGGACACCTCGGGGTCGTGCTGATGCCAGCCGAACCCCTCACCGGTCCGGAACACCCGCGCGATCTCGGGCACCGCGCGCAGCACGCCCAACGCCAACTGGAACGCGCCCGGCGCGGAGACCGGTCCGTCCGGGTTGGTGAGTATGAGCGCCTGCTCCTCGGTCAACGAGTACGTGCCGGCGGTCGGGTCGTGCTCCACATAGCCGCCTGCGGCCTGTGAACGCAGCCATTCCTCCTCGAGGAACCGCGCGGTGGTCCCGGTACGGTCGGCCAGTTCCTGCGTGCGCTGTGGCCTGTCCGCCAGCGCGCGGTACAGGCCCAGCTGGTCTCCCAGGACCACGCCGAGGGCCGCACGCGTGGCACCGAGGTCACCCACGAACCGGTGCCGAAGCTCGCCCAGCTTCGCTTTGTCGATCGACACCTCAACGCCGTCCAGGGCCGCAATCCAGGTAGGCAGCAGGTTGGCGTTGTAGCCGGAGCGGAAGAACTGCTCGCAGCCGGTGAACCCCTCACTGGTCCGGAAGGCCCGCGTGATCTCGGGCGCCGCGCGCAGCATGGCCAACGCCGACTGGAACGCACCCAGCACGTCCGGGTTGGTGAGCGCGAGCGCCTGCTCCTCGGTCAACGAGTACGTGCCGGCGGTCGGGTTGTACTCCACATAGCTGCCCGCGGCCTGTGAACGCAGCCATTCCTCGACGTACCGCGCGGCGGTCCCGGTACGGTCGGCCAGTTCCTGCGGGCGTTGCGGCCTGCCCGCCAGCGCGCGGTACAGGCCCAGCCGGTCCCCCACGACCACGCAGCCGGCCGCAAGCGTGGCGCCGAGGTCACCCATGAACCGGTGCCGAAGCTCGGCCAGCTTCGCTTCGTCGATCCCCATCTTGTGCTCCTATGCTGGTGTTCGTTGTTGTCGACACGCCGATCGGATTGTTGCGCGGCCGGTGCCGCCGTGTGCGCCGCCGACCGTTCAGTCGCAGCAGGTCGAGCCGGCCGGAGTTGATGACCTTCTCGTAGGAGGCGGCGGGCAACGGTCTTGTTCGCCTCGACGTCCGGCTGGGTGGACGTCGATGTCGGTCGTGCTGGTCACGGGTGGCCTTTCGGTCGAGGACATGTTTTGCCGTTGCTGCATCCAGGTCGGTGCGCCTGGCGTCTCGCAGCCTTCAGGGGATGCCCGCGGGGAGTGGGTCCGCATCGGTTCGCCGTCATAGGTGGGCGCCAGCAGGAAGCCGTTGCTCGCGCTCAGCCCGCCGTCGTTCGGGATCACGGCGCCGGTGATGTAGAAGGATTCCGGGGTCGCGAGGAACCAGATCACCTTGGCCTGCTCGTGCGAGTCGCCCCACCGGCCGAGCGGGATGCGCCGGCGGATGTTGGCATCCGGCCGGGGATCCTGCCGCACCGGCGCAGTGCGCGGCGTGTCGGTGATGCCCGGTGCGATCGCGTTGATCCGGATATTCTGGTAGCCGTAGTCGATCGTGGCCGACCGCGCCAGGTTGATCGCCGCCGCCTGCGGCCCGCACGCGGGCGCGACCGTCTGGATGCTGAGTGTGACCGCATCGACCCGCTTGCGCAGCGGCAGCGGGTCGAAGAAGCGCACCGGCCCGCGTCGTCGCCGAGGTTGTACAGCAGCAGGTCCAGCCCGGCTGCCCGCAGTACCGCCTCGGCCCCGCTGACGACCTGGGCGAAGAACCACCTGGTCATATACGGGGCACGACCACTCCGCGCCCGCTGGCAAGCCGGGACGCCAGCGGCGACGCCACATACCGCGGCTGCGCGGCAGCCTCCCGGACCCGTAGTCGGGTGCTTTGGGCGACGCCCGGAACCCGCGCAACGCCCGCGATACCCTGGCAGTTTTCACGGTCAGTGCACTCCGAGTCGACGAAGAATAGCCCCTCGACGTTCATGGGAAGTTGACGCTTTTCGCTTGCCACAGCACATCTCGCATTCGTCGTGATGTCCAGGAGATTCTATCCGCACAACGGTGGTGGCGTGGACGGCGTCGATGTGCCGATCGCGCTGCGAAAGGCCGGTTCGGGGGTACGGTGGTCGGGATGTCCATAGGTCGGAATACCCGTGTTCCCCGCCGCTGGAGCATAGGGTCGCCATACTGGGGAGGCTGCGGGGGTCGCGCGGATCCCGGGTAGGTGCAAGGCCCGTACCAGGTCGCCGCAATACATGGGTTCATACCCTGATCTGCGGTGACGGATGCCGCGGGTGGGTATCCGCGGGTGGGTCCGTTACCGCGGGGAGACAGCTGCAGGCGGCCCGGACGGTTTCGCTGAAATCTCGTGGCTGTTACCCACCGCCATGAAGGTGGCCGTCAATATGCCGGTCATCGTGTTATTACCTGACCGAAACGCGGCGGGACGTGGGTGCGGATTACGGAATCCGGCCGTCCGCGCGGCGCGCCGCGTCGAACGCCCGGGAAGAAAAGGCGGAGGGTCTCAACCCGGGGCGGGACCCAGGTTGCATCCCGGACGGGTATTCAGGCGCTCGACGGACGTGTGGCCGTCGAGGCGACGCCTGGAATTTGCGGGCGGGCGAGATCAGGCCACCCCTGGGGTCGCGCAGGGCGCTCAACCTTCCCGGACCGGGGTTCGCGTGCAGGGTGAAACCCCCGTCGCGCACGAGGTCCCGCGACTTGCGCGTCCAGCATACTGCCAAGCCACAACTCACCGAAGCGGAAGTCCGCCCCGATGCCACACACCTGCGGCGAACCGTCCGTCCGCAGCGTGGCCAGGACGTGGTGCCGGTACCTGCCGAACCGCTCCCGTAGATCCCGGCGAGCTCCGGTTCGGCCGCCTCGAAGTCACTCCAGCGCGTCGCCATCCCGGATCCTCGCACCCGCTCACTGAGGTCTCCCACCATAGACGAGTAAGTCCTATGTGCTCAGTGGTTGTAAGCGATCAATGATCGGGTGACCGGTGCGCCGATCTTGTTGTTGTGCCAGATCGCTGCGGCCATCGCCAGGATGCGCTGGGCGACCCGGATCGCCACACCCTCGAAGGTCCGCCCGCCGTGTCGTTCCAGGTCAAGCTGCCCCTTGAGCGTCTGGTTGACCGACCCGATCTGGAGCGAGTTCGAGGCCCTGCTGGCCGAGCACACCAGCGGGCCGCCGCCCGAGTTCGACCCCGCCCACCCGTGGGGCTGCCACCGCTGCCGCGTCCCCGACCGGGTCGTCTTCGAGCACATGGCGGACGCACTCGTGCACGGCTCGGGCTACGAGCGCATCGCCACCCCCGGCTACTCGGACCGCACCATCCGCCGCCGCCTGGCCGACTGGGCCGAGGCCGGGCTGGCCGAGGGCCTGCACGCAGCCACCCTGGCCGCCTACGACACGATGATCGGCCTCGACCTCGACGGCCTCACCGGCGACGGCTGCACCACCAAGGCCCCCTGCGGCGGCGAGAAAGCCGGCCCGTCCCCGGTCGACCGGCGCACGGGCGGCCTGAAGCGCTCGGCTGGCACCGACGGCGCCGGCGTGCCGCTCGGGCTGGTCTCGGCGGGGGCCAACCGGCACGACGCCCCCTGCTCGACCCCACCCTCACCCAGATGGAACAGCAGACAGGCGGCCTGCCCGAGGGCGCCATCGTGCACCTGGACTCCGGCTACGACGGCCAACCTTCCCGCGACGTGCTCGCCGCCCACGGCCTGGCCGGTGAGATCGTCCTGAAGGGGGAGCGGACCCGGTCCAGTTCGGCGGGCGCTGGGTCGGGGAGCGCACCCACGCGTGGATGAACGGCTTTGGCAAGCAGCGCCGCTGCACCGAGAAGAACGGCAAGGTAGTCGATTTCTACCTGTACCTGGCGGCGGCGTTCCTCACTGTCCGTCGTCTGATCCAGGAGGCGCGGGCGAGGTACCGCTGGGCCAGCCGACCCACCACCCGCCGGCTCAAGTGAGCCTATTGCCGGTCGCTCTTACTCGTCAGGAATCAGAGACTGAGGAGAGTAGCGCGCAGCACCTTGCGGAAGTCACGTGCGCGGAAGTCATGGGAACGGTTGTCAGGGCACGAGCACGATCTTGCCTCGGACGTGGCCGCGTTCGAGTTCGCGGAAGGCGTCCTGGACCTCGGCCAGGGGATAGGTCCCGGCGATCGGGATATCCAGGCGGCCGTCGGCCACCAGCTGCGCCAGCTCGGCGAGGACGCCGGCAGTGGCCGCCGCCGCGCTGCCGTCCGCCTTCACCCCGTGCCGGCTGACCGCGTCGAAGTCGACGATGGTGTCGATCCGGGTGGGAGCCACCCCGAGCTCGAGCGCCAGGTCCACGTAGCCCTGGCCGAACGTGTCGATGAAGGCGTCGACACGGCTCGCCTCCTGCCGGATGCGGTCGGCGACCCCGTCCCCGTAGGAGATCGGGCTCACTCCGTGGTCGGCGAGCCAGGTATGGTTGGCCGGCCCGGCGATTCCGATCACGCGCTCGCCGGCGAGCCTGGCCAGCTGCACGGCGATCGACCCCACCCCGCCCGCGGCGCCGGCGACGACCACCGTGTCACCCTGGCGCGACGAGACCGCGCGCACCGCGGCATAGGCCGTTGTCCCGGCCACGAACAGTGATCCCGCGACCTCCCAGGAGACCTTCTCCGGCTTCGCCGTCAGGTTGTCCGCCGCCACGACCACGTACTCGGCGTGGCTGGCGCGCCGGTTCGTGAACCCCAGGACCTCGTCCCCGACGGAGAAGCCGGCCACCTGCGGACCCGTCTCCTCGACGACTCCGGCCAGATCACTGCCCTGACCCGAGGGGAACACGGCCGGCCACCGGTCGTGCAGCAGCCCCTCGCGGATCTTCGCCTCACCGGGATTGATCCCAGCGGCCTTCACCCGGACGAGAACCTCACCCGCCCCGGGCGCCGGCCGCGGCACATCCACCACCCGCAGCGTCTCTACCCCGCCGTACCCGTCGAACCGGACAGCCCGCGGCATCGCCAACTCCTTCGTCGTGTTCTCTCCCCGCCCCTCCTTGGTTCTTTCCCCGTTGCGGCTCGACCCAACAGGTCAGCACGCCTGGCTGCGCCCGCGCCCGCGGACAGGTCGACTGGAGCACCGGCCAGGGAGCCACACGTCCTGTTTCAATCAGGAAAGTGAGTGTGAAAACGGCTGCTATCACGACCGTCTATTCCCTCACTTTCGTGGTTCAACGATTTTCGATCATGAATTCTTGATCCATTTTGGAATGGATCTGCGTCACTTGACCGGCGTTCCAGGTCCCGATGACTGTCTGCGGATCCCATCGGCGGATCCCACGTGCTCGGCCGGGCGTCCGTCCACACCGGCCCGGACCGGTTCGGCGGTCGCCGGCCGCCATCCCAGCGCCGGGGCGATCTCGGTTGCGATGAGCTCCATGCGCCGCAGCGTCGCGTCGAAGCTCGCCGCCTCGCCGGCCTCACCCTGGACGGCGGCGATGAAGTAGGACGCGAACCCCGGTCCCACCGGGTTCGCCGTGAGGCTCTCGACGATCATGTCGACCGGGCCGTGGTGGACGTTCATGGCGTCGAGCACGGCGGCGTCGTCGGCGGTGTCGGGCAGCCCGAAGTGGGCCAGATACGGCCGGTAGCAGGCGATGTCGGCAGCCAGGTCCCGCTGCGCGGTGAGCCGGCCGGGCCCGGGGAACACACCGTGCGCGACGGCGATCCGGGCCGCCGGACGGTTGCCCGGGTGAGCCGTCTCGGCCGAGAAGGCCGTATCGTCCGACTTGGTGGTCGCGGCCGAGTGGGCCGCGGCGTGTGCGCGCAGGTACATGTCGGCCAGTGGACGCTGCGCCGACCCGGCGGGCCCGACACCGAGCAGCAACCCGTCCCCGGCGAGCGCCGCGGCCGCCGCGCCCGCGGCGTTGGAGGTGGAGTCCCACAGTCGGCTGGCCAGCGCCGGAGCCGGCGGCTGCAGCCGCAACCCGTCGGTGCCCGGGACGTCGCCGCCGCGCAGCAGGTCCCGCAGCAGGCCGATGGCCTGCGTGAACGACTCCCGGCGCGCGTCGGCGTCCCGGCCGAAGGCGGCGAAGGCCGGTGAGCTCGGCCCGCCCGTTCCCAACCCGAGCTGCAGCCGTCCGCCGCTGAGAGCGTCGACGACGGCCGCGTCCTCGGCGACCCTGATCGGGTTCTCCAGCGGCAGCACCACCACCGCTGTGCCGAGCTCGATCCGCCGGGTCGCCTGCGCGGCTGCGGCGAGCAGCACCAGCGGTGAAGGCAGCCGGCCGTACCGGGGGGAGAAATGGTGCTGGGAGATCCAGCCACCGTCGAACCCGAGCTCCTCGCCCGCGACGAACAGCTCCACGAGCCGGCGCAACAGCTCCGCCGGCTCCTCCCGGCCGAACACGTGGGTCAGAAAGCCCAGCTTGAACGGGCGGTCCTCCCTGGACGGACGGTCGTCCTTGAACGGGTGGCCGTCAGCCGGGCCTGTCGTCATCCGCATCCTCCTTGCCAGGTTTTCAGGGTTACCGGGTTACCGGTTTTCTGGGTTTGCCCGTCTTTCCTGGCTTTCCGGTTTGCCGGGCCTGCGGCTTACCCGGTCGGCGGCAGCCGTGGTACCGCCGCCACCAGCGTCCGGGTGTAGGCATGGGCCGGCCCGGACAGCACCGTCTCGGTGGCGCCCCGCTCCACCACCTCGCCGCCGTGCATGACGATCACCTGGTCGCACAGCCGGGCGACGACGCCGATGTCGTGGGAGACGACGACCAGGCTGAGCCGGTAGCTCGTGGCGAGCTCCTGCAGCAGGTCCAGGATCTGCGCCCGGACCGACACGTCCAGCGCGCTCACCGGTTCGTCGCCGACCAGCACCCGCGGGCGGGGCGCGAGCGCCCGGGCGATGGCGATGCGCTGCCGCTGCCCGCCGGAGAACTCGTGCGGGTAGCGCGTGCGGACGTCCGGGTCGAGGCCGACCGCGTGCAGCACCTCGTCGGCGCGGGCGTGGTGGTCGCCGTCGACGCCGAGGCATTCCAGCGGTTCGGCGACGATCGCGCCGACGGGCATCCGGGGGTTCAGCGAGCTGAGCGGATCCTGCAGGACGACCTGCACCTCGCGGCGCAGCCAGCGCAGGTCGCGGGGGCGTCCGGGCCGGACCTGCCGGCCCCGGTAGTGCACCGTCCCCGCGTCCGGACGGTCCAGCCCGAGCAGCAGCCGTACCAGGGTCGACTTGCCTGACCCGGACTCACCGACGATGCCGAGGTTGTGACCGTCGGGCAGGGAAAGATCGACGTTGTGGACGGCGTGCCGGACCCCGGCAGGGCCGAACAGCGACGTGCGCGGCAGCCGGTAGCCGCGGGTCAGTCCGCTGGCCTCGAACAGCGTCATGTGCCCGCCTTCGACATCCGGTCCGGCCGTCCGCCCGCGGGCCCGGCCGGACCGCCCGCGGGGCCGGGAGCCGGGCTGGCTGCGGGGTCGGTAGCCGGGTCGCTGGTGGGATCAGCTGCCGGATCAGCTGCCGGGTCAGCTGTGGGATCGGCGGCGGGGTCGGCCGCGGGGCCGGTCCAGCTCGTGCGGCGCGCCGCCGCCAGCAGCCGCCGGGTATAGGGATGCTGCGGATCCCGCAGGACGGCCCCGGTCGGCCCGGTCTCCACCAGCCGCCCGCCGTGCATGACCGCGAGCTTTCGGGCGACCGAGGCCACCACCGCGAGGTCGTGGGTGATGTACAGCAGGGCGGTGCCGGCCTCGTCGACAAGCCGGTCGAGCAGGGCCAGCACGTCCGCCTGGACGCTGACGTCGAGCGCGGTGGTCGGCTCGTCCGCGATGAGAAGCGCGGGACGGCAGGCGAGCGCGATGGCGATGCCGACCCGCTGGCGTTGACCGCCGGAGAGTTGGTGCGGATATGCGCGGACGAGCCTTTCCGGGTCGGGCAGCCCGACCTTCGCGGCGAGCTCGACCGCGGCCGCGCCCGCCGCCCGGCGGGACAGCCCGCGGTGCAGGCGCAGCGGCTCGCCGATCTGGCGGCCCACCCGCCACAGTGGATTCAGCGCGGTGAGCGGCTCCTGGAAGACCATGGCAATCTTGTCGCCGCGGATGCGGGACAACTCCCGGTCGGACCGGCCGAGCAGCTCCTGCCCGTCGAAGCGGATGCTTCCGCTGGCGGTCGCGCCGTCGGGCAGCAGCCCGAGGACGGCCAGCGCAGTGATCGATTTGCCGGACCCGGACTCGCCGATGAGGCCGAGCCGCCCGCCGGCGTCGAGGCCGAAGCCGACCCGCTCGACGACCACGGTGTCGCCGAAGCGGACGTTGAGCTCGGTGACCTCGAGAAGCCTGGACGGCGGTCCGCCCGGCGCTGGTGTCAACGGTGGTGTCGGCGCGCTCACCGTGGCGTCCCCGCGGCATCGGGCTGCGACCAGCTCGCGGCGGACGGCGTGGTGGCCGGATCGCCGTCCGGTGCCGCCGGCCGGGCTCCCCGGGAACCTTTCCGTGAGCCTCCCGGCGCTGCCCGGCCGCCCGACAGCCGCGGATCGGTCGCCTCGCGGATCCCGTCGCCGAGCAGGTTGAACCCGAGCACCGTCAGCACCACGGCGAGACCCGGCCAGAGCAGCACCAGCGGCCGCAGCGTGATGTACGGCTGCAGCTCCTGCAGCATCCGGCCCCACGACGGCGTCGGCGGCGGGGTTCCCAGGCCCAGGTACGACAGTGCCGATTCGGCGAGCACGGCGATCCCGAGCGCCAGGGACAGCTGGACGTACAGGGTGGGCGTGATGTTCGGCAGGATGTGCCGCCGGATGATCCGCCTGGTGCCGGCGCCGGCCGCATGCGCGGCCAGGACGTAGTCGGACGCCAGCACCCAGGCGATCTCCCCCCGTGTCACCCGGCCGACCTGGACGCCGGTCCCGACGCCTATCGCGGTGACAGCGATCCAGGTCGAACCGCCGAACACGGCGGCGAGCACCATCGCGAGCAGCAGGGTCGGGAAGGCGACCAGGATGTCGACCAGGTGGGCGAAGGACTCGCCGACCAGCCGCGGTGTGACGGTGGCGAGCAGCGCCAGCCCCACCCCCAGTACCGCGGCGACGGCCGTGGCCGCCACCGCGGCGAACACCGTGACCCGGGCTCCGACCAGGATCTGACTGAACAGGTCCCGGCCGAGCTTGTCGGTGCCGAACCAGTGCTGCCCGCTGATCGGCAGCCAGGACGCGTCCGGATCCACCCGGGTCGGGTCGTACGGCGTCCAGACCAGGGACACCGCCGCGGCGGCGACGACGATCGAGGACAGGGCGGCGCCGAACCGGCCCGGACGGCTGCGCAGCAGAGCCGTCATCGAAGGCCTCGCAGTCTCGGGTCCAGCAGCCTCGGGTCCAGCAGCCGATGGCCGACGTCGACGAGGAAGCCGATGGCCAGCACGACAGCGGTGATCAGCAGGACCGTGCCCTGGACCTTGACCAGATCGCGGTTGCCGATGTCGACGACCAGCATCTGCCCGACGCCGGGCAGCGCGAACACGTTCTCGATCACGACCGTACCGGCGAGCAGGGTCGCGAACTCCAGGCCCAGCACGGACAGGACCGGCAGGGCCGCGTTGCGGACCCCGTGCCGCAGCAACGCCCGGCCGCGGGTCAGCCCCTTCGCCCGGGCGGTGCGGATGAAGTCCGCGTGCAGCACCTCCAGCGTCGCCGACCGGGTGAACCGCATCAGCACCGCGCCCTCCACCAGCGCCAATGTGACCACGGGCAGCACCAGGCTGCGGACGGCCGCCGCCGGATCGTCCCAGCCGTCCGTCGGGAAGCCGCCGGCGGGCAGCACGCCCCACTCGACCGCGAACAGGGAGGTGAGCATCAGCCCCACCCAGAAGCTGGGTACCGCTATGCCGAGCTGGCCGAGTACGGACAGGGCCAGTCCGCCGGCCTGCCGGTGGCGGGCCGCCGCGATGATCCCCAGCGGCAGCGCGACCGCGACGGCCAGGATGGTCGCGCCGGCCACCAGCGGCGCGGTCACCGTCAGCTTCTCGCCGAGTTCCGCTGACACCGACACCCCGTTCACCGCCGAGACGCCGAAGTCACCGGTGAGGACACCGCCGACCCAGCTGGCGTACTGGGCGGCCAGCGGCCGGTCGGTGCCGAGCTGATGGCTGATCCTGGCAACCTGGTCCGGGGTGGCCGTGGTCCCCGCGATCACGTCGGCCACGTTGCCGGGCAGCAGCCGCAGCAGCAGGAAGACGAGCAGGCTCGCGACAACCAGCGACAGGGCCAGGAGAACGAGGCGCCGCAGCAGGATCATCGCCATGTTCCCGCCCCCCGCACCGGCGGTGCGCCGAACACGACGGCGGGCGGCGGGGTCAAGACTTCCTGGCCTCGATCTTCGAAGCGTCGTAGAGGGACGACAGGTTGTTGGTCGGGAACCCGGTGACGCCGACCCGGGCGACCTGCCGGGCCGGGCCGAGGAGCAACCAGTCGCTGGCCGCGTCCTCGGAGATCTGCCGGGCGAGCTTGCGCAGGTTCTGGTCACGCTCGGCGTCGGAGGACGCCGTCACCGCGGCTCGATAGTCCTGCTGGGCCGCCGGGCTGTCGTAACGCCAGTAGTAGCCCGGCTTCGCGTAGTTACCCAGATCTCGTGGTTCGGCGTGGTCGACGATGCTCAGGTCGTAGTCGGCGTTCTTGTACACCTGGGTGAGCCAGGTGGGGAACTCGACACTGGTTATCTTCACGGTGATCCCGACGTCCTGAAGCTGGGAGCGGACGTATTCGGAGACGCTCGGCGGGTAGATGTTCGCAACCGTCAGGGTGAGGTTCAGCCCGCCGGCGTAGCCGGCGTCGGCGAGCAGCTTCCGGGCGTTCGCCGGGTCGTACCTGTCGATTCCGGTGAGGTCCTCGTACCAGGGGTCCAACGGTGGGACGGAGCTGCCGATCCGGGTACCGCCACCGAGTATCTTGATCAGACCGTCCTTGTTGATGCCCTGCCGGATCGCGTGCCGGACCCGGGCGTCGGACAGCGGTGTGCGCGCATGGTTGACCCCGAGGATGAACTTGTCGGTGCTGGTGCCCGTGACGACGACGAAGTTCGGGTTGCCCTGGTAGGAGTTGACCAGCTCGCTCTCGGCGATGGTGCCGATGTCGACCTGCCCGGTCTTCACCGCGTTGTTCTGCGCGTTCGGGTCGGTGATGTAGCGGAAGACGACCTTGGTGACACCGGCCTTCGTCCCCCAGTACTGGTCGTTGCGGACGAGCGTGATGCTGTCGCCGCGCCGCCAGCTGTCGAACCGGAACGGGCCGGTGCCGACCGGTCTGGTGTCCAGGTCGGTGGCGCCCTCCCGGATGACGGCGCCGGCGGCTCCGGTGAGACGGTAAGTCAGGTTGGTGTCGCGCTCCTTCAGGGTGAGCACGACGGTTTTCGCGTCGGGTGCGGCCACCGAGGCCACCGAGGCTAGGTCGGAGGCGTTGGGATTCACCGATCCCGGCGCGATGACCTTGTTCAGGGACGCCACCACGTCGGCGGCGCGCAGCGGCGAACCGTCCTGGAAGGTCACGTTGTCGCGCAGGGTGAAGGTGTAGGTCTTCCCGTCGTGGGAGACCTGGTAGGACGTGGCCAGCGCCGGGGTGACGGCGCCCTTGTCGTCCCGCTGGAGCAGCCCCTGGTAGACGTTGTTGAGCAGGACCTGGCCGATGGCGGCGCCGGAGGCCTTGGTGATGTCGAGGCTGCCCGGCTCGAGAACGAGTCCGATGGTCACGGTGGCGTCCGGGTTGGCCTTGCCGGCCGCGCCGGCCGTGCCACCCGCCGCGTTCGCTGCCGTGCCGCCGGAACCGCCCGAACCGCAGGCTGTGAGCACCATTCCCGCCAGGGCCACCGCGCCGGTGAGCGATCTGATCTTCATCAACTGCCTTCTCCTGGAAAGCCTTCGGCCACAGCCACAGGCCACAGCCGGCAACACCGCCGGGGCCGCTCAGCGTCGCCCGGAGCCGGTGCGACAGGGCGGACGTTGGTGGCTGTAGTTGCGGGCTGTGACCGGGTCGGATGTCAGCGGATCGGGTGCGGGTCGGCTGGCGCGAGGTCGGCTGCCTCACCGTGCGGGAGGACCACCGCCGCGCCGGCCGGACCTGGGTTCGCGAGCCGTCGCCGGTAACGGATATGGATACCGGCCCGGCGACCGTCGACGTGAAACCGTCCCGGCGGGTAGCCGCCGTGATACCGGCGCGCTCACCGGATTTTCAGGATCAGTAACAGATCTGGTCGAAGTGGTGCGCACGACGGGAGATCCAGAACGGGTCGAGAATCACCGCTGGCAGTCGACGCCCTGTGCGCACAGCCTGAATGTAACTCCACGGTGGCCTTTGGTCCAGAACCGACGTGGGTGTTCCAGAGCCGAGCGGGTCCGCCGAACCGGGGCCGCCGCGGGTCCGCCGAACCGGGCCCGCCAAGTCAGGACCGGCAAGTCGGGCTCCCCGCGAAAGGCGCTTCAGCGCGTCCTCCCGGCCCGACCTGCCAGTTTCCCTTTTCCACCGGCTCGGTTGACAAGCCTTGTGGGTGTACCTAATGTCGCCTGCATGAGCCGGCATACCTACCACCTGGTTTGCCGTTATCCGGCTTTCCGCGTCCACGTCCACGTCCACGTCAGCGGGGTGGCGAGCGTGCTCTGTTCGCCCAGCTGACAACGTCCGCCTGCCTGACTGCGCCGTTTCATCCCGGCTTTGCCGGACGCCGATCACCGCTGGATTTTCGCCCGCACCGTACGTGTCGCCGGGCGTCGGGCGATGGTCGGCCGCGTGAGCGTGACCGCGACCCCCAGAAGATCGTCGACTTGGGCGGCCCAGTGCCGTCCTGGCGCTCAACATCCATCGAGAACACCGAGAACCGAGATTCATCGAGAGCTGACGGAGCGACACGTGGATCTACAGCTGGACGGGCGGCGGGCGATCGTGACCGGCGGTAGTCGCGGCATCGGCCGGGCCATCGCGAGGTCGCTGGCCGCCGAGGGGGTCAAGGTCGCGATTGCCGCGCGTGACGTCGACACCCTGGAGGTGGCCGTCAAGCAGCTCGAGGCCGAGACCGGCGGCACCGTGCTGCCGGTCGTCGCCGACACCCGCGACGGGGCTGCCGTGGCGCGGCTGGCCGAGCGGACGGTCGCGGAGTTCGGCGGGGTCGACATCCTGGTCAACAACGCCGCCCAGCCGGGCGGCGCCGGCGGTCCCGGTGGATTCCCCGAGCTGGACACCGTCGATCTCGCCGACGACATCGACGTGAAGGTCATCGGTTATCTGCGCACCGCCCAGGCGGTCGCACCGCATCTCGTCCGGGCCGGCTGGGGCCGCATCATCAACATCGGCGGTCTCGCGGCCCGTTCGACCGGGCGGGTGGCCGCGTCCATCCGCAACGCCAGCGTCACCGCGCTCACCAAGAACCTCGCGGACGAGCTCGGTCCGCACGGGATCAACGTCGTCGCCGTTCACCCCGGCCCCACCGTCACCGAACGGTTCGCCGACCTGGTCGGCAACGAGCCCGGCCGGCTGGACGCCATCACCGCGACGCTGACGATCGGTCGGGTGATCACCGCCGAGGAGGTGGCCACGCTGGTGACGTTCCTCGCGTCCCCGCTGAGCGTGTCGATCACGGGCGAGACGATCGCCTGCGGCGGCGGGAGCCGCGGGCCGATCTACTACTGATCCCGTCCGGCTGGTCCAGCGGATCGTCTCCCGGCCATCCACCAGTCCGGCTACCGAGGCCGGGTCATCCGCCCGTCTGGGCGCCGGGCTGGGCCATCAGTCCTCCGGGTGCCGGGCCGGCGCGGGCCGGCGGACGCGGATGTCGCTGGCTGTGTCCATACTCTGCGCAGCATCTGTGGTCGGCGCCGCTGTGGCCACGCTGCCGGCCACGGCGGCGCCGCGCTTGTGCGGCCGGGGCTATGCGGCGATCGGGGTGTAGTGGGAGGCGTCGTCGCCCTCGATGGCGTGGCTGCGCCGGCCGTCCACCCCGACCGGTACGCCGCCGGCGACGGTGACCCGGTGTAGCAGCCGTGGGAGGTCGCCGTAGTCGTCGACGCCGTAGTGCTGGGTGATGCGATTGTCGAAGAAGGCGAGGTCGCCGGGGGCCCACCGCCACCGGACGGTGTTCTCCGGCCGGGTGATATAGGTCTGCAACAGGCGGAGAATGTCGCGCGACTCGGTCACGGACAGGCCGACGATGCGCTGTGCGAACCCGCCGATGAACAGGCCCCGTTCGCCCGTCTCGGGGTGGACGCGGACCACAGGGTGGGCGGTCCGGTACTTCCGGGAGACGAAGATCTCGCGGTACGCCTTCGTCTGCGTTGTCTCGGCCGGCGGTATCGCGTAGTCGTAGTCGTTGGTGTGCTCCGCCCAGATCCGGTCGGCCAGTTCACGCAGGTCGCCCGGGAGGTCCTGATAGGCGGTCGCGGCGTTGGCGATGAGGGTGTCCCCGCCGAACGGGGGGATCACGATGCTGCGCAGGGTGCTCGCGGCCGGCGGACTGACGACGAACGTGACGTCGGTGTGCCAGTTGTTGGCCCTGCCCTCGGTCGAGTCCACCCGCAGCACGTTCGGGCTGCCGGCCAGGGACGGGACGGTGGGGTGCGCCGTGGTGAGCTCGCCGAAGCGGGCGGCGAAGCGCTGCTGCCTCTGGTCGTCGAGTTCCTGCCCGCGGAAGAACAGCGCCTTGTGTTCGACGAGCGCGGCCCGGATCGACGCGACGGTGTCGTCGTCGAGCTCGTCGCGAAGGTCCACGCCGACCACCTCGGCGCCGATCCGCCCGGTTACCTTGCGGATGTCGAGATCCGTACTGACGACGGCCATGTCGCTCCTTAGTGATCCGGGGCGTGGGCCTTTGGCGGCGCGGAAGAAGCATGGTCGCGCCGCCTTTGGCTTTCTGATCGGTTGACCGGGAAGAACTGTCCGGTGACCGGCGCTGACGGTTTCCCGTCGGCTCATGACGCCATGGTCATGTTTGCCGCGGATCGGGTCAATATTTAGCGCTCCGGTGAAAATAATTGGACGACGTCCGTATCGACAGACAATGCGGGCACGATGAGCCACAGCCCGGTGGGACGAGCCGCAACACCGGTGGGACGAGTTACAGAATCTCGGATCGAGTCCGATGATCGGGTCTTCGCCGGCCTGGTGGCGCGTCCCGGGTGAGAGCCATGGTGGTCGACCGGCATCCGCTGCCTGGGGCAGGGGTCGCTGCGCCAGGCAGCGGATGCGCCGCGGCGGACAGCGCCGCAGGAGCCGGTACCGGCCGTCCGGTGACCCGGTGACCCGGTGACCCGGGGACCTGGGCCTCCGGCAGCGCGAGAAAACCATGATCGCGCTGCCGGAGGCCCTCCCAGCGGGTTGACAACTGGCCATTCCCACCGACATAGTCGCCAACGTGTCGGGGAGAAGGCTGTCGGTCCGGCGGGCGGTGGACTATGTCCGTGTTGCCAGCGACCTGTGTCGGGGCTGACCCGTCCTGACATTTTCGTAGCACCGGTCGTGAGCACGTCCGTAGTTATCCGGCAGATGGTCGTTCCTGCCACCGACGGTAGCAGCGGCGATCCATTGTTCGTACCGTGGTGGTATCCGCAGTGGTATCTACCTGTGGGTGGTCGATGAAATGACGGGGCTTTTCACAGTGACCCTGCCGCGCCCTCGGCGACCTGGCAGCACCATCTGTTCCTCCGCTGGTTTTCGTGCTTGTTTCCGGCCCGGCCGAGATATCGAGGATTGTCGAAGATTACTGCCGTCACCCACGTCCGCGGCCGGGCGCACATCTGTGTCCGCCTGTCCTGACCGTGCTCCGGCCGGCCGCCGAGAATGCCGCCAAGAATAGGGATCCGATGAGCGACCAGCCCCACCAGCCACACCGACACCGCGACGCGTTCCTGACGCGCGCCGGCCGGGTCGGCGTCCTGCGGTGAGCGTCGTGTCGAGACGCCGTCCGCGGCTGGTCGCCGTCCCCGCCGAGACCGACGTCCTCGTGCTCGGGGGAGGCCCAGCCGGGACTTGGGCGGCGCTGGCGGCAGCGGGCCGCGGCCGGCGGGTGACGCTCGCGGACAAGGGCTACTGCGGCACCAGCGGCTCGACGGCAGCGGCCGGTAACAACCTGTGGTACCTGCCACCGGGCGGGCGCTCCCGGACGGAGGCCATGGCCGCCCGCGAGATCGCCGGCGGCCACCTCACCGACCGGCAGTGGATGGCACGCGTCCTCGACCGGACGTGGGAGGCGGTCGAGCAGCTGGCCGGGTGGGGCTACCCGTTCCCGGTGGCCGACGACGGCACCCGGCAGCGCGGCAGCCTGCAGGGCCCGGAGTACATGCGGTTGATGCGCCGCCAGGTCCGGCGCGCCGGTGTCGTCATCCTCGACCAGTCGCCGGCCCTCGAGCTCCTGGCCGACCCCGACGGTGTCGTCACCGGCGCCGCCGGCGTCCGGCGCCAGCAGGCCGGCGAACGCTGGCAGGTGCGTGCCGGTGCCGTGGTTCTGGCGACCGGAGGCTGCGCGTTCCGTTCCGGCGCACTGGGGCTCAACGTGGACACCGGTGACGGCGCGCTGATGGCCGCGGAGCTCGGCGCCGAACTCTCCGGGATGGAGTTCTCCTGCCAGTACGGCATCGCGCCCGCCTTCGGCGCGCAGACCAAGGGCCTGATGTACCAGTTCGCCGTGTTCACCGACGCCGACGGCACCGAACTGGCCACTGCCGCGTTCCCCGGCGGTCTCCTCGACGTGCAGCGGGCGGCGCTGCACACGCAGGTGTACGCCCGGCTCGAGCGGGCCGAGCCGCACCTTCAGGAGGCGATGCGGTGGTCGCAGCCGAACTTCTTCCTGCCGTTCGACAAGCTGGGCATCGACCCGTTCACCCAGCGTTTCCCGATCCGTTTCGTCATGGAGGGCACCGTCCGCGGGACGGGCGGGCTACGCCTGGTCGACGACGGATGCGCGACCACCGTCCCCGGACTGTTCGTGGCCGGTGACGCCGCGTCCCGTGAGCTCGTCACCGGCGCGATCAGTGGAGGTGGCAGCCACAACGGCTCCTGGGCGATCTCCTCCGGTAGCTGGGCCGGTGCGGCGGCAGCCGGGTTCGCCGCCGGGCGCCCGGTCGGCTGGCCGTCAGCGCCCCTCACACCCGCCGGGGGCGCGGGGCTGCGTGCCCGGGAAGGCCGTGGCGACCTGCGGTACGAGGAGGTGGTGGCCACCGTCCAGGATCGGGTGCTGCCGCTGCGGCACAACAGGTTCAGGACCGGGACGGACCTGCGTGAGTCACTGGCCGTCCTCGATTCGCTGTGGTTGGCCGTCGTCGACGGGCTCGCGCCAAGCGGCGACGGCCACACCGTCACCCCCATCCGGGAGGCCGCGGCGATGCTCGCGCACGCGCGGTGGATGTATCGCAGCGCGCTGTCGCGGCCGGAGAGCCGCGGGCTGCAGGTCCGCCAGGACCGGCCGGAGGCCGACCCGGCCCTGGCCCACCGGATCCGTGTCGGTGGTCTCGACCAGGTGTGGACGACCGCCGAGACCATCACCATTCCTGGCCTTCGTCGCGCCGAGGAGGTGCCGGTCCCGTGATCGAGGTGGTCAGCGGCAGCCGGTGCATAGACTGCAACATCTGCGTCGAGGTGTGTCCCACCAACGTCTTCGACGCGGTCGACGGCGGCCATCCGGTGATAGCCCGGCAGCCCGAATGCCAGACCTGCTTCATGTGCGAGGCCCACTGCCCCGCCGACGCGCTGTTCGTGGCGCCGCTGGTGGGTCCGGCGCCGGCCGGGTCGTCGCTGCGGGACGAGGCGTTCCTCGAAGCCCACAACCGGTTCGGGGAGTACCGGCGCTGGCTCGGCTGGGGCCACGGCCGCCGACCTGGCAGCCTGATGGATCGCAACCACGTCTTCACCGCACGCTTCAGCGCGGCACCGGAGGCACCCGGCCGGTGAGACAGGTGGGGACTCCGACAACGGACACTGGTGGCTACCAAAAGCAAAAAGACGATTACCGAAAGCGGATAGTCGACAGTAGATGACCGACGGCCGAAGACCGAAGATGACCCACGATCCGACCAGCGACGAGGCAGGAAACAGCCACATGTCGACGTCCCGCGAGCCCGGGCTCCGGCCCGCCCCGCATCCCGCTCCCACCGGTACGCGGCGCGACCCGTACGCGGGCTTCGGCGGTCGGATCGGGCGCACCTTCGGCGAGTCGGAACCGGCGTGGCCGTCCCGCGTCCGCCCGGAGGGCCGCGCACCCAACATCATCGTGGTGCTGGTCGACGACATGGGTTACAGCGACATCGGCCCGTTCGGCGCCGAGATCGCCACGCCGGCCCTGGACCGGCTCGCCGAGCAGGGCCTGCGGCTGACCAACTACCACACCATGCCGCTGTGTTCACCGGCCCGAGCAGCTCTGCTGACCGGGCTCAACCCGCACCGCGTCGGCTACGCCATGGTGGCGAACGCCGACCCCGGATTTCCCGGCTACGGGATGGAGATCGCCGAAGACATCCCCACCCTGGCCGAACTGCTGCACGACACCGGATACGCCACCTATGCGGTCGGCAAGTGGCACCTGGCGCGCGACTCGGCGTCCAACGCGGCCGACGACCGGCGCAACTGGCCGCTGCAGAAGGGCTTCGACCAGTACTACGGCGTCCTGGAAGGGCTCACCAGCCTGTTCCACCCGCATCAGCTGGTACGGGACAACAGCCCGCTGGACATCGACGACCTGCCCGACGGCTACTACTACACCGACGACATCACCGACCAGGCGATCTCGATGGTGACGTCGCTGCGGGCGCACGACGCCGACAAGCCGTTCTTCCTCTACGTCGCGCACAACGCCGTACACGGTCCGTTGCAGGCCAAGCCCGAGGACGTCCTGCGCTACCGGGGCCGCTATGACGGCGGCTGGGACGCGCTGCGGGAGACCCGCTTCGGCCGGCAGCTCGCGGCCGGCCTCTTCTCCGCCGACACCCGGCTGCCGCGGCGCAACTTCGAGGCCGGACACGAGGTGGGCGCCTGGGCGGAGCTCTCCCCGGAGCAGCAGCGGCTGTACGCGCGGTACATGGAGGTCTACGCCGCCATGGTCGACAACATCGACCAGAACCTCGGGCGGCTGCTGGACACCCTCGCCGCGCTCGGTGACCTGGACAACACGATCGTCGTCTTCACCTCCGACAACGGAGGCACGGGCGAAGGCGGCGCGGAGGGCACCCGCAGCTACTTCAAGCGCTTCGTCCAACATCCGGAACTGCCCGCCGACTGGGACCCCGACGTCGAACGCGACCCCGAACTGATCGGCGGCCCGCGCAGTCTGGTGCACTACCCGCGTGGCTGGGGGATGGCCTCCAACACGCCGTTCCGGCTGTACAAGGGCCAGACCTACGCCGGGGGGGGTGCGGGTGCCGCTCGTCCTGTCCTGGCCGGCCGGCCTGCGCACACCCGCCGGGGACACCGGCATCCGCACGCAGTACCAGTACGTCACCGACATCACCCCGACGCTGCTCGACCTGGCCGGGGTGGCGCGGCCGGAACAGCGCCGCGGGCAGCCGGTCCAGGAGCTCGACGGATTCAGCTTCGCCGCCGTCCTCGCGGACCCGGACGAACCCAGCACCCACTACGAGCAGTACTGCGAGATGATCGGCAACCGCAGCTACTACCGGGACGGTTGGAAGCTGGTCACGCTACACCGGCCCGGTGCCCCCTACGACGACGGCGAATGGGCGCTCTACGACGTGACGCGAGACCCGACGGAGATCGTCGACCTGTCCGCCGCCCACCCCGACGTGGTCAAGGAGCTGGCCGCGGCATGGGAGAACGCGGCGTGGCGCAACGGCGTCTTCCCGCTCGTCGACGGTAGCGGCGCGCTGGTCATCCGCAATCCCGCGGAGGAACGGCTGCGGCGGCCGGTGACCCTGCTGGCCGGCACGCCCGAGCTGGAGCGCTACCGCTCCGCCAAGCTCATCACCTTCCGCTCCTTCGACATCGCCATCGAACTGGACGAGCACGCCGCCGGCGACGAAGGAGTGCTCGTGTCGCACGGCGACCAGGGCGGCGGTTACAGCGTGTATGTGGAGGATGGGCGGCTGCGCTTCGCATACAACGAGTACGGCGTGCTGTACGAGGCCGACGCCGGGCCGCTGCCCGCCGGGCGGCACACCGTCCGCGTCCGCGCGCAGGCCATCCCGGGTCTGCGCTGGGACTGGCGGATCCTCGTCGACGGCACCGAAACCGGCCGGCTGGCCGACGTGCACCAGCTGATCGGCATGGCTCCCCTGCAGGGAATCAGCGTCGGCGTGGACCGCAAGTCCCCGGTCTCCTGGCCCATCCACGAACGCCACCGCAGCTTCCGCTACACCGGCCGCCTGCGATCCGTGACCTACATTCCGGGACCGCCCGCCCCGGACGACCCCGAAACGCTGGTCCGCACGTTGCGCGAAGCCGCCGCCGCCTTCGAGTAACCCCGGCCCTGATCGTCTCACGGGCAGAGCGCCTCGGGGCCCGGTCTCGAAGTAGCCGGCCTCCTCGTAGGCCGCGGTGAGCGTGACCGTGGTGGTGACCGCGGCGGCTGTCAGCAGCAGCGGCAGGATGAAGCTGAACAGCTCGCCGCCCAGGTAGCCGGCCGCCGTAGTCAGATCGGTGATGCCGAATGCCCTGATCAAACCCTTGGGCAGCGAGTCGACGTAGGCCTGGATGGATCCGGAGCGGTGCATTGCCGGCCATACCGACATCAGCAGCGCGGTGTAGAAGGCGACGGTCGCCACCCAGGACAGCACGGCGCGTTGCTGCCGCCGCAGCGCGAAGGTGGCCTCGGTCATGACGGGGCCACGTGACGGACGCGGGAGGGGAGTGTGCGGACGGATCCGGTCATGACCGATTTCCCTCGTGGGAGACGTCGCGGCGGTAGATGGCGAAGAACGCGTCCTCGAGGTCGGCCTCGGGGTCGGCCTCGGGGTCGGCCTCGGGGGCCGACGAGGGTACGGACGGGGTGGGCCGCCAGCACGGCCAGCACCGGTTGCAGCGGGCCGACGGCCGTCCACCGGGCGTGGCCGTCGTTGACGTGCAGGTCGGCGACGCCGGGGAGTGCCTTGAGGTCGGCGAGCGGCACGGGGCCGTCGAAGTACGCCTCGAAATGCTGGCGGGCGTCGTGCCGCAGGTTGTCGACCGTGTCCTGCGCGACCAGCCTGCAGCGGCGGAGCACGGCCACCCGGCTGGCGACGTGCTGTACCTCGGACAGGATGTGTGAGGACAGGAACACGGTCGAGCCCGCCGCCTCCACCTCGGTGACCATGGTCAGGAATTCCGCCTGGACCAGCGGGTCGGTGGGGCTGCCACCGAGCAACTCCACGTGTCCCGCGGTGGGCCTGGACAACCCGAGCAGCATCCGGATGGTGGTGCTCTTGCCCGCGCCGTTGGGACCCAGGTAGCCGTACACGGAGCCGGCGGCGACCTCCAGGTCGAGGTTGTCGAGCGCGGTGAGCGCACCGAAGCGCTTGGTCAGCCCTATACAGCGCAGGGCAGGGCAGGGGTGGTCGTCACTCCTTCAGCCTCTCTCCACGGCCTATCGGGTCCGGCAACGCGCGTCGTCAGGGAACAGCGCGGCGCCGGCGTGCTCGTCCCGTTGTTCACGTGGATGTGGGACGTGGTATATGTGACCGCTGCGGCGGTCAGTACCGGTCCAACGTGTGCGCATAGGATACTGGTAGGCGTGCGGATCCGCCGCCCGGAAACCATTCCGAGAATATTCTCCGGTAGCGCTCCGGAATCACTGTCCCGAGCATCGGTGCATCGGCGGCTGAGGAGTATCCGAGTAGCAGGCGGATCAGGAGCCGGTCGTCGGAAATGAGTTCGCCGCGCGACAGTTCGGCCAACACCGCGTCGGCGTGGTCTGCCACAGCCGGTACCGCCGGCACGCCGCGCTTACCGCCGTTTCCCTCGCCGTGGTCGGCCGCGTCACCGCCATCCCTGCGTCGAAGTTCGGGCTGCAGCTTCGCCAGCAGTCCGGGCCGGTTCAGGATCGCGGCCATCATCCCGCCGGTAGGCGGGAACTCCTGCTCGTAGGTACAGCCCAGGTGACGCGCGAGACGCCCGACAAGGCTGTCCAGCGGTTCCCGCACCGTGAACTCACCGATACGCATCTGCCAGGCGGACCTGGCGATGTCGGAGAGCAGACGCCGGGCGGCACCCACGCTGTCGGCCGCCATCTCCTCGACGATAAGCGAGAAGCGGCTGTCACCGAAAGACCGGCCGCCACAATCGCGTATCCCGTGACCTTTCCATCGGATCCATCGGACTCCACGACAAGGACCTCCGACCCCGGCCGCCATGTTGTCCGGCGCACCAGGCGGTTCCAGCCCGCGGGACGCTCGTGGGTCCACGGCCGGCGGGCGTGCGTCGCGTTGTACAGACTCGCTATCGCCGGCAGGTCGTCGGTCGAGCCGGGCCGGGTGATTTCACCCGCCGACGGCACGGCGGTGGCCGCACGCTCGATGTCGCGAAGCCGCACCAGAAGGTGACCTTCGGCGACGGACGTGACGAAACCGAATTTCTCGTACACGCCCTGAATGCCGTCGGAGACGGTCGCGACATCCACTCTGCGCGACATTCCGTCCAGCGCCCGGCGGAGAAGTTTCCCCATGTTTCCCCGGCGGCGGAAACGCGGCTGGATCTCCACACCGCCGATACCCTCGGCGGCCACGGAGACGGCGCCGAACCGCCAGCGGAAGGAATGCACCTCGAGCTCGCCGACGGGTGTGTCCTCGTCGCCCACGAGCTGGCAGTAGCGCACCGGATGGCCGTCCGCCCCCGACTCGATCGTTTCCGTGTAGCGCAGGCCGGGTTCAACTGGGACGTCGACGACGGGCTGCACGTCCTGATCGGGTGTCCTGCCCGGCTGAGGTCCGGGAAGCCCGGGATCCCCCGGCTGCTGAGGGGTCTGCTGGTCGCCTGACGGTGGGATGTGCCCTGACGGTGGGATGTGCCCTGACGGCGGGATGTGTGTTGTCATTGGTCGGATACGCGTTGTCAGCTCAGTGTGGCGTACACGGTCTACCGCGCGTCACGCAGGTACGTGCCGAAGAAGGTCTCGATACGGGTCCAGGCGTCGGCGGCGGAGGCGGGTTCCGGGCCCGTCCGCGTGACCTTCAGCAGCGGCTGGAGCAGCTTCGGGCCGGCGGCCGTGTCGTTGAGGAACGAGTGCCCCGCCTCGGGGTAGCGCCTGACGTCGTGCGGGACGCCCGCTTCCTCCAGCGCGGCGACCAGCTTCGGTACGGTCCGCGCCGACGTCCGTTCCGGCCCCCGGCCGCCGTAGCTCGCGACGATCGGGCAGGCGTCGGTGACGGCCGCGGGCAGGTCCCTGGGCAGCGGGCCGTAGTTGTCGGCGGCGACGTCGAATCCACGGTTGGCGACGAGCAGCGCGAATCCGCCGCCCATGCAGAAGCCGATCACACCTACCTTGCCGGTGCAGTCCGGGTGCCGGGCCAGGTATGTCCGCGCGGCCTCGATGTCGTGCAGGGGGCGTCCCTGCCCGCGGCGCAGCGCGCGAAAGGTGCTGACGATGCACCGGCGCGGGCCGCCGTCGCTGAACAGGTCCGGTGCCAGGGTCAGATAACCTGCCCGTGCCAGCCGGTCGGCGTGCCGGCGGATCACGTCGTCCAGGCCCCACACCTCGTGGATCGCCACCACCCCCGGCCAGGGGCCTGGCCCGTCCGGACGGGCCAGGTACCCCGACAGCGTCGTCGAGCCGTCCGGAACCGGGCCCAGGTCGACAATGGTCACGGCGCTCCTCCGCAGGATCGATTCCACCGGCTCGACGCGCACAGCGCACAGGCATGCCATCACCGTCGGACAGGCAGGCAGCGCTGCCATCTTGTCCGGTCGCGATCTTGTTCGGTATGGCGTCCTCGTTCGGTGCGGCGTCCGCCTGGAATGATCTTTCTTTTCTCCGGGGGTCTTTCCCGGGGGAGCTATGCCTGGTCGGCGGCTCGCCGCAGCTCCGTAACATCGATCTTCTTCATCTGCAGCATCGCCCGCATGGCGCGCTGGGACCGCCCGGGGTCGGGATCGGTGAGCAGTTCGCGCAATGCGGTCGGGACGATCTGCCACGACAGCCCGTACCGGTCCTTGAGCCAGCCGCAGGGTCCTTCCTCCCCGCCGTCGGTCAGTCTGCTCCAGTACTCGTCGACCTCGGCCTGGGAAGTGCAGCTGACCTGGAACGAGATCGCCTCGGAGAAGGTGAACTCGGGCCCGCCGTTCAGGGCGACGTACTCCTGCCCGTCCAGCACGAAGGTGACGGTCATGACCATGCCCTCCGGGCGCGGTCCGCCCGGGCCGTAGTGGGTGACGTCCACGATCGTGGAACTGGGGAAGATCGAAGCGTAGAACTGGGCGGCCTCTTCCGCTTGCGTGTCGAACCACAGGCACGGCGTGGTCTTGGGCATCGTCCGCTCCTTGTCTCTCCTGCCATCTTGCTGGTCAGCCGTCAACCATCTCCCAGCCGTCAGCCATGTGCAGGCCGCGTATCGCAGGCACGCCGCAAGTCGGGGCGGCGTGCACCGTCCGCGGTGCGCAGCGCATGAATCTGCGAAAAGCAAGCTACTGCAAAGTTCTTGCAGAAGCGTATGTGTACCGCTTATCGTCGAACATCGGCCGACCAGTCCCAGCCGACCAGCCCGGCCGGATGGGGACGCCGGCGGGTTGCGACCGCAAGTGGAACATAATGATCGAAAGGGGACGCTGTGGCCGTCGACGCCGCCACCAGGCCCGGTACGGGGCTGTACGAGCGGGTCCGCCGGGCGCTCGGGCCGGGGGAGTGGGCGACGGTCGCCGGCATGGCCGCAGTGATCGTCGGGCTCCATGTGATCGGTTGGTTCACCCTGGTCGCGATCATTGCCCCGCACCACTACCGTTTCGGCGCCGACAGTCAGGTGTTCGGTGTCGGCCTGGGCCTGACCGCCTACACCCTCGGCCTGCGCCATGCGTTCGACGCCGACCACATCGCCGCGATCGACAACACCACCCGCAAGCTGATGACCGACGGTCAGCGGCCGCTGTCGGTCGGCTTCTTCTTCTCCCTCGGCCACTCCACGATCGTGTTCGCACTGGCGTTCCTGTTCAGCGTCGGTGTGCGCTCGCTGGCCGGGCAGGTTGCCGACGACGGCTCCACCCTGCACGACGTGACCGGCTGGATCGGCACCACCGTCTCCGGCGGCTTCCTCTACGCCATCGCCGTGATTAATCTGATCATCCTGATCGGCATCGTGAAGGTGTTCCGGGACATGCGTCGCGGCACCTACGACGAGGCCGGGCTGGAGGAGCAGTTGAACTCCCGGGGGCTGATGAACCGGTTCCTCGGCCGCTTCAGCAGGGCGATCACACGGCCATGGCAGATGTACCCGCTCGGCGTGCTGTTCGGGCTGGGCTTCGACACCGCCACCGAGGTCGCCCTGCTGTTCATCGCCACCGGCGCCGCCGGCGCGGGCCTGCCCTGGTACGCCATCCTGGTGCTGCCGGTGCTGTTCGCCGCCGGCATGAGCCTGCTGGACACCATCGACGGCTCGTTCATGAACTTCGCCTACGGCTGGGCGTTGTCCAAACCGGTCCGCAAGGTCTACTACAACATCACTATCACCGGGCTGTCAGTGGCGGTCGCGTTCATCATCGGCAGTATCGAGCTGCTCGGCATCCTCGCCGAGAAGGCGAACCTCACCGGCGGCTTCTGGGACTGGATCTCGAACCTGGACCTGAACGTCGTCGGCTACCTCATCGTCGGCCTGTTCGTCATCACCTGGGCCGCCGCCCTGCTGGTGTGGAAGTACGGGCGGATCGAGGAGAAATGGTCCGCCGGCATCCGCGAGGCCAGCCAGGTCGAACCCGCGGGCTGATCCCGCGGGCTGATCCCGCGGGCTGATCCCGCGGGCTGATCCCGCGGGCTGGCCGAAGGAACGCTCGCGGCCGACCGGCGGTCGGCCCGCAGCTGCAGCGGCTGCGTTCACATGCACGTCCATGATCTTCAGGACGCCGGCCGGGTAGCCGCGCGTCCTGTTTCGATCAAGAAAACCGTCGGCGTCGCAAATTGACCAGATCAAACAGTGTTTATTTCCGGACAGACGGATCTACGATCCCTTTCGTAGCGCGGCCCGGCAGTGAGGAAGAGCCCGAAGAGGGACGGTGAGGATATGTGTCGCAACATCACCGAGCTTCGGGGCCTCGAGCCACCGGCGACCGACGAGGAGATCGAGGCGGCCGCCCTCCAGTTCATCCGGAAGGTCAGCGGGTTGCGCCAGCCGCCACCGGCAGCCGGGGATGCGTTCGAGGCGGCTGTAACCGACGTGACCGCCGCGGTCCAGCGGCTGCTCGGCACGCTGCCGGCTCGCCGCCAGCCTCCGGCCACCGTTCCCCCGTTGCGGCGCCCGGGGATCCGCCGCGCCCGGCGCGGCGAACAGAAGGGCTTCGTCGCCACCGACTTCACCCGGCTGGTGACCGCCGCTCACCACCAGCTCAACGGGAAGATCATGGTGGTGTGGGACAACCTGCCCGGCCATCACGCCCACACGGCCATCACTACGCCGACATCGGCTCACCGATCAACGGCGCCATCGTCATGGGCGCTGGTACGGGCTCCATAGTGACGATCTTTGTCACAGGCAAGTACGTCGGCCGTGTGCCAGCCACGCGGAGCCGCTCGGGGTCCAGAGGCGCGTAGCGATCGACCCCACCGACGTCTCGCAGAAATCCAATCCCACCGCTAATTTCCGTACCGATCTTCTTTGGACTCCATGGAGTTCCAGACGATCGAGCGCACGTCGGGAGCATTTCAGCGGCCGGTGACCACCGAAGGTCCGATCTGGTCGTTACCTTGCTCTGGCGGGCGACCCGTCCTGGGCGGATGCTCGGATGAAAGAGGTAGTGTCTCGAAGGCTCGGGCTGTAGCCGTTCGAGGTGTCCACCGTCAGCGTGGGGACGTCCAGGGAGATCGGCACGAAGGAGTCGAGTGAGTGCTCTCCCGCGGCGATGGCTTCGAGCAGGTCGTGGTCGGCGTGCGCGGTCCTGTGGGCGCTGTCCTGCGCGCGGTGGGCGATGCGGTCGTGGGCGATGGCTGCGGGAGTGGTGCAGCGGATGACGCGGATCTGTGCGAAGTCGGTGAGTGGTTCCAGGTTCGGCCGCCACAGCCGATCCTGGAAGGCGGCCTCGGCGACGACCGTCACGCCGGCTTGGAGGAGCACTTTCAGCACGCCGAAGAACGCGTCCAGCGTCGGGTAGTTGAGGGGGTCGCCGCCGCCGCTCTGGTAGCCGGGGGTGGCCATGACCATGCCCTGTTTGATCTCGTCGCGGATGATCGCGGGGCACCCGAGTTCGTGGGCGAGTTCGTGGGCGAGGGTCGTCTTGCCGGTTCCGGGTCCGCCGCTCACGACGGCCAGCGTGGGGATAGATGTCACAGCGCGTTCTCGCAGTTCAGCATGGCGAAGTATCCGTTCATGGCGTTCGTTGGTCAGTTGGGGGCGAGTGCGGGCATGATGTTTTTGGCGAGCCGGAACGCGATGAATCCGGGCTTGCGGGACAGTTTTTGGCGTATTCGAGGGGATGCTGGTGGGCCATCCCTGGAGCGGGACGGTGTTCCACGAGGTGTTCGATGGCGAAGCCCGCAGCGGTGAACTCCTCGACCCATTGTTGGAGCGGCTGGCGCCAGTAGCGGTGCCGCATCCTGCAGGACCATGTCTGGGCGTGCTCCCGTCGATGCGGGCAACCGTCATGGCCGCCGTCCCCTCGACGCTCACCGGGTGAGAATTCCACCGTTCCTGCGCAAGTGTCAGCGAACAGGACGATTCCGCTCTCCGGATCGGCTTCTGTAGGAAGTCCGAGTGTGAAGGAAGCATGATTGCGCTGCCTTCGGTCCGGCCCGCCGGGCGGACATCGCTGGCGCATCGTCACAAGAAAGTCACAGCATGGCGTATGCTTCACAGCAAACGTGCCGTCCGGATCCGCGGAGGAGTGGCACCATGACAGCTGTGGCGGTAAGGCATGATCCGGTCTCCCACGAGCCGACCGGCGGGCCGTCGGGCCGGCCGCTGGACATCACCGGCCTGGCCGGCTGGCCCCTGCCGGTCAGCCGGATCGACTTCGACGAGGGCCTGGCGTTCCTGCACGCCCTCGACTCCGGCGGTTACACCGTCGACGACCTCGAGCACGCACCTCACGACCAGCGGCGCTGGGAACTCCTCGACGGCGTCGTCGTCGTGAGCCCTGCTCCCAGCTACCGCCACCAACGGGTCGTGCTCAATCTCGGGATGACCCTCCGCATGAGTGAAGTCGGCCCGGCACGGACTCTGATCGCACCGTTCGACGTGCCCGTGTCGGTGAACAAGAAGTTCCAGCCGGACGTCCTCGTCCTGTCCGACCAGGAGGCGACCCCGCCCGTCCTCGCGGTCGAGGTCCTGTCCCGGTACGGCCGCACGTACGACACGCAGAAGAAGCGCACCGCCTACCAGGACGCCGGTATCCGTTCCTACTGGGTCGTCGACCCGGAGGTCCCGTCGGTGACCGTCCACCTGCTCGGCCGTCACGGCGTCTACGAGATCGCCGCCACCGTCCGCGGCGACGACCGCTGCGAGATCGCTGAACCCTTCCCCGTCACCTTGCGCCCCACCGACCTACTGGCCTGAGAAGTGACCCCATGGCCAGGGTTTGGACTCGTCAGGGAGCAATCGTGCGATCAGCTTCTATCGTCGACAATCCAGAGAACGAGGTGCATCGGTGATGGCTCTGCACGGTCAGGCGAGCGGCGAACGTGCGGAGGAGACGGTCGACGTCCGGCCGCAGTCGGTCCGTCCGGGCGAGGAGGTCGTGGTTCCGCGGTTCCGGATGCCGCAGGCGTCGATCGCGCCGGAGAGCGCCTACCAGATCGTGCACGACGAGCTGATGCTCGACGGTAACGCCCGGCTGAACCTGGCCACGTTCGTGACCACCTGGATGGACCCGTACGCGGACCGGTTGATGGGTGAGTGCGCCGCCAAGAACATGATCGACAAGGATGAGTATCCGCAGACGGCGGAGCTGGAGTCGCGGTGCGTCAGCATCCTCGCCGACCTGTGGCACGCTCCCGACGCCGCGAACGCGGTCGGCTGCTCGACAACGGGCTCGTCGGAGGCGTGCATGCTCGCCGGGCTCGCGCTGACCCGCCGCTGGCGGGCCCGCCGCCGGTCGGCCGGCCTGCCGGCGGACCGGCCGAACATCGTCATGGGCGCCAACGTGCAGGTGTGCTGGGAGAAGTTCGCCCGCTACTGGGACGTCGAGGCGCGGCTGGTGCCGCTCGCGCCGGGACGCACCCACCTGACCGCGGACGAGGCGGTGGCGCGTTGTGACGGGAACACGGTCGGGGTGGTCGCGATCCTCGGATCGACGTTCGACGGCAGCTACGAGCCGGTGGCCGAGATCGCCGCCGCGCTCGACCGCCTCGCGGCCGACGGTGGTCCGGACGTGCCGGTGCACGTCGACGCCGCCTCCGGCGGGTTCGTCGCCCCGTTCTGCGACCCGGACCTGGTCTGGGACTTCGCGTTGGGGCGGGTGGCGTCCATCAACGCCTCCGGCCACAAGTACGGGCTGGTCTACCCGGGAGTCGGCTGGGTGCTGTGGCGGGACGCGTCGGCGTTGCCGTCCGAACTGGTCTTCGAGGTGGACTACCTGGGCGGCACCATGCCGACCTTCGCGTTGAACTTCTCCCGTCCGGGCGCTCAGGTGGTCGCGCAGTACTACACGCTGCTGCAACTGGGTCGGGAAGGCTACCGGCGGGTGGTGCAGACCTGCCGGGACAACGCCTGTTGGCTCGCCGACGAGGTGGCGAAGCTGGGGCCGTTCGAGCTGGTCTCGGATGGACGCGGCGTCCCGGCGTTCGCGTTCGCGTTGCGGGAGGAGATCAGCGGATACACGGTCTTCGACATCTCCGAGCTGCTGCGTACCCGTGGCTGGCTGGTCCCCGCCTATCGGTTCCCACCGGCGTTGGAGGAGCTGGCGGTGCTGAGGGTGGTCGTGCGCAACGGTTTCAGTCGTGACCTGGCCGGCCTGCTGGTCGCGGATCTGCGCCGGGTGATGAGCCGGCTGTCCGGCCCGCGCGGGCGCCCATGGCCGGACGAGAACGGCGTGGTCGGTTTCCATCACTGACCTTCCGGCCTTTGGCCGGCTGGACGTAACGATGAGTAAGATTAGTATCCCGACTCACGACTGTCGGCCAAGTTATGATAATGGAAGCGGCTGCCCGCCATGTGGCGTGGAGAGGTCCCGCGCGGAGGCGTTAAGGTCTTCGTCGAGGCCGTACGGCGCGAAAGGGGACCAATGTCCAAGGCTGATTCCTTCGTCCACCTTCACGTGCACACCGAGTACTCGATGTTGGACGGTGCGGCGAAGGTCGGCCTGCTGTTCGCCGAAGCGGCCCGTCTGGGCATGCCCGCGGTGGGGATGACCGACCACGGCAACATGTTCGGTTCCTATGAGTTCCACCAGGCCGCAAAGAAAGCCGGCGTCAAACCGATCATCGGCATAGAAGCCTACATTGCACCGGAAGCCCGCCACCACAAGAAACCCGTCTTCTGGGGTGATGGTGCGCAGCGCGACGCCGACCCGGACGGCGAGGGCGGCGACGTCTCGGGGAGTGGCGCCTACACCCACATGACAATGCTGGCGGCCGACTCGACAGGTCTGCGTAACTTGTTCCGGCTGAGCAGTATCGCCTCGCTCGACGGCTATTATCGTAAGCCCCGGATGGACCAGGAGCTGATCGCCGAGCATGCCGAGGGCATCATTGCCACGACCGGCTGCCCGTCCGGCGTGGTCCAGACCCGGCTACGGCTCAACCAGTTCGACAAGGCGCTCCAGGCTGCGGCCACCTATCAGGACATCTTCGGTCCGGACAACTACTTCCTGGAGCTGATGGACCACGGGCTCGCGATCGAGCGGAAGGTCCGGGACGGGCTGCTCGATATTTCCCGCCGGCTCAATCTGCGGCCCCTGGCCACAAACGACAGCCACTACGTCACCAAGGACCAGGCCGAGTCGCACAGCGCCCTGCTGTGCGTCGGCACCGGAAAGCGGCTCGACGACCCGAAGCGATTCAAGTTCGACGGCGACGGCTACTATTTGAAGAGCGCCGACGAGATGCGTGTCCTGTGGGACGACCAGGTTCCCGGCGCATGCGACAGCTCGCTGCTGATCGCCGAACGGGTCCAGCCGTACGACGACGTCTTCGCATATGTCGACCGTATGCCCCGTTTCCCCGTTCCGGAGGGGGAGGACCAGCTTTCGTGGCTGCGTAAGGAGGTGGCCCGCGGGGTCGAGCACCGGTTCGGCGCGAACCCGCCACAAGAGGTTCTCGACCGAGTCGAGTACGAGATCGGTGTCATCGCCAACATGGGTTTCCCGGCCTACTTCCTTGTCGTCGCCGACATTTGCCGGTACGCCCGGGAAAAGGGTATTAGGGTCGGCCCGGGACGTGGTTCGGCAACCGGTTCAATGGTCTCCTACGTCCTCGGCGTCACCGAACTCGACCCGATCGAGCACCGGCTGATTTTCGAGCGGTTCCTGAACCCCGAACGCGTCACGCCGCCGGACATCGACCTCGACTTCGACGAACGTCGCCGCGGCGACATGATCCGCTATGTCACCGAGCGGTACGGCGAGGACCGGGTGTGTCAGATCCTCACCTTCGGAACAATCAAAGCAAAAGCTGCGGTCAAGGACTCATGCCGCGTGCTGGGCTACCCCTACGCCCTCGGCGACAAAATCACGAAGGCGATGCCCCCGGACGTGTTCGGCAAGGGTATTCCGCTGTCCGGCATCCTCGACCCCGACCACGAGCGGTACAGCGAAGCCGCCGAGGTGCGCGGCCTCTACGAAACCGATCAGGACGTCCGCAAGATCGTCGACACCGCGCGGGGGCTGGAAGGTCTCACCCGCGGAACCGGGGTGCACGCGGCCGGGGTGATCCTGTGCGCCGAGCCGCTCCTGGACGTCCTGCCGATCCACCGGCGGGACGCAGACGGCGCCATCATCACAGGTTTTCCATTCCCCCAGTGCGAGGACATGGGCCTGTTGAAGATGGACTTCCTCGGCCTGCGGAACCTCACCGTGATCGACGATGCGATTGTCAACGTGCGGAAGAACCGTGGCATCGACATCGACCTGCAGAAGCTTCCGCTTTTGGACACCCCGACCTTCCAGTTGATGGCCCGCGGGGACACCCTCGGTGTCTTCCAGCTCGACGGTGGTCCCATGCGCAGCCTGTTGCGTCTCATGGCCCCGACAAAGTTCGAGGACATCGCCGCCGTCCTCGCGTTGTACCGGCCGGGGCCGATGGCCGCCAACTCCCACATCGAGTACGCCGACCGTAAGAACGGCCGCAAGCCCATCGCCCCTATCCACGCCGATCTCGCGGATCCGCTGGAAGAAATCCTCGGCGAGACCTACCACCTGGTGGTGTACCAGGAGCAGGTCATGACCATTGCGCGGGAGCTCGCCGGCTACAGCCTGGGCAAGGCCGACCTGCTGCGCCGCGCCATGGGCAAGAAGAAGAAGGAGGTCCTGGATGCCAACCACGCGGAGTTCATGGCCGGCATGGCGGAAAAGGACTACTCCACCGAAGCCTCCCAGGCGCTGTGGGACGTGCTGGTTCCCTTCTCCGGATACGGATTCAACAAGTCCCACACGGCCGGCTACGGCGTCGTCTCGTTCTGGACCGCCTACCTGAAGGCGAACTTCCCGGCCGAGTACATGGCGGCGCTGCTGACATCGGTCGGGGACGACAAGGACAAGATGGCCGTGTATCTCGCCGAGTGCCGCAAAATGGGTATCCGGGTGCTGCCGCCCGACGTGAACGAGTCGACGCTCTACTTTACCCCGGTGGGCGGCGACATCCGCTTCGGTCTCGGTGCGATCCGCAACGTGGGAACAAACGTCGTCGCCTCGATCGCCGTCACCCGCGAGCAGAAAGGTGCTTACGGGTCGTTCCCCGATTTCCTGGAGAAGGTTGAGATCGGCGTCTGCAACAAACGCGTCGTCGACTCCCTGATCAAGGCGGGTGCGTTCGACTCCCTCGGCCACAACCGCCGCGCACTGGCGCAGGTCCACGAGTCCGCGATCGACGCTGTCGTCGGCACGAAACGCAACGAGGCTTTCGGTCAGTTCGATCTTTTCGGCGGAGACAACAGCGACGAGCAGGGTGAATCGATCAAGATCGGGCTCGGTCTGGATCTGAGCGCCGCCGAATGGCCGCGGCCGGAACTTCTCGCACAGGAACGCGAGATGCTCGGCCTGTACGTGTCCAGCCATCCGCTGGAGGGCACCCAGCGGATTCTGGACCGCAACCGGGACACGAGAATTATCGACCTTCTCGACAGCGGCCGTAGCGAGGGCGATGTACAGATCGCCGGTGTGATCGCAAAGATCGATCGGCGGGTCAACAAGAACAACGGCAACCTCTGGGCCATCGTCACCATCGAGGACCTGGACGCGGCAGTCGAAGTTCTCTTCTTCCCGAAAAGCTACGAGGTATATGCTGATCAGCTCACGCCTGACACCGTGGTCTCCGTACGGGGACGCGTCAACGAACGCGACGGATCCGTCAGTATCTTCGCCCACGAGCTGACAGCCCTCGACGTGAGCGTGAATCCGGACGCCGGACCGCCCGTGCTGATTTCCCTACCCACTCACAAGGTGACTCCGGGCCTCATTGACGAACTGCGTCTGATCCTCACCACCCATCCTGGGAGCACCCCCGTACACATACGGCTGGAAAGCCCCCGCCGCACTCACCTCCTGCTGCGTCTGGGACCCGAGGTCGACGCGTCCTCCGCCTTCTGGGGCGACCTCAAGAGCCTGCTTGGCACGAAGGCCGTCGCCTCATGACCGCCCGCGACAGGTCGATGCCGAGTTCGGCCATGACCGTGACGACCGCCGAGCGAGCGTAGTCGCTGGCGCAGGCGGTGGCGTCGGTGCGAGCCGAAGGTCTCGCCGCGGGCGCCGACGCCGAGGCGATCACTGAGCGGTGGGTGCGTGGCGAGATCAGTACGGTGCGGATGCGCGAGCTGATTCGGCAGCTGTATGCGTCGTGACCGTTGATCCGTACGTCGACGCTCACAGCGGTGTGCTGCGTAACCGACTCGGCATCGCTGATCCTTGGCGTCTGCGGGAGGTGGAGGCGGGTTTGACGCTGGCGGCGTTGGCCGATCTTGGTATCCGGATCCTGTCGGGTGGGTACGACCTGGATCATCTGCGGTCATTCCATCGGGAGATCTTCGGCGATATCTATCCGTGGGCCGGTGAAATCAGAGTGGTGGGTATCGCCGAGTCCGACCCGTTCTGCCTGCCGCAACACATAGAGACGTACTCTGCCGAGGTGTTCGGAGCCTTGGCGAAGGAGCGGTACCTACGTGGACTGTCGCGAGAAGACTTCCGCGAGCGGCTGACGTACTACTTCGCCGAGGTCAACGCGATCCACCCGTTCCGCGAGGGCAACGGCCGTACCCAGCGCGCCTTTTTTCGCCAGCTCAGCCGCGAGGCCGGCTGGCCGATCGACTGATCCGATCTGGACCAGAACGAGAACACAAGAGGCGGATCAGCGCGGCGGCGACATCCTGAAGCTGTTCTACCGACTCTGGCTGTACCGCGGGCCCGATCGTGCCAGACCCCTGACGGTCGACGGGAGCATGCGACAGCGGTCAGGGACCAACACCAGATCCGTTCCCCAGAGCGAGGAGTATACTTCGACGAAGTACGCTCCTCGCTCCTGGAGTCATTAATGATCAAGCCGGACCGCATCTTTGATCGTGACTTCGAGTGGCGGCATCTGGCGGCCTTTGCCGCACGCGATGGAGGACAGCCGCGACTGGGAGTGGTCAGCGGGCGGCGCCGCCAGGGGAAGACCTTCCTGGCCGAGGCATTGGCCCGGGAGACGGGAGGAATGTACTTCGGGGCGACCCAGGCGACGGAGGCGGAGTCGCTCCACCTCTTCACCGAGGCCCTCGCCGATTATCTGGAAGCGCCCGTGCCACCTCGTTTCGTGAGTTGGGACGAAGCGGTCACCTACCTGTTCTCAGTGGCCGGGACCAGGCCTGGACCAGTCGTCATCGACGAGTTCCCCTATCTGAGCGCGGTGTCGCCGGCGCTTCCATCGATTCTTCAGCGGGAGATCGACCGGGCGGTCGCGCGAGCGAACAGCATCTGCCTACTACTGTGCGGCTCGGCCATGTCGGTGATGGGAAAAATCCTGGCCGGCAATGCTCCGCTTCGGGCGAGAGCCAGTCTTGAGCTGGTGGTACGCCCGTTCGACTACCCTTTGGCCGCGCGTTTCTGGAACATCGACGACCCCGGGCTGGCCGTCCGGCACCACGCGGTCGTCGGCGGCACGCCGGCCTATCGCAGGTTCGTCAACGGCGACTCCCCCGAGAACCCGGACGACTTCAACGACTGGGTGCTGCGAACGGTGCTCAACCCGGCGACCCCCCTGTTCCGGGAAGCCCGCTACCTCCTCGAGGAGGAGGCTGACGTCCGAGATACGGCCTTGTACCATTCGGTCCTCGCGGCGGTGGCCGGCGGCAACAACACCCGGGGCGGAATCGCCGGCTACATCGGACGCAAGGCCGCGGACATCGGCCATCACCTCAACGTGCTCGAGGACTGTGGACTGCTCCGCCGGGAACCCGACCTGTTCCGCCAGAGCCGTTCGGTCTACCGGATCGCCGAACCACTGATCGTCTTTTACCAGGTGGTCATGCGCCCCCGATGGGGGCTGTTGGAGAGCGGCCGTGCGGCAAACGTCTGGCTGGATGCCAGGCCCCGGTTCTCCGCTCAGGTCGTCGGGCCGCACTTCGAACAAATCTGCCGCGAGTTCGCGGTCGCGGCACCGTCCGACACGTTCGGCGGCCTGCCTGCGGAGGTCGGAGCCGGGGTCGTCGCGGACCCGGCACGTAAGAGCCAGATAGAAGTCGATGTCGCCGTGCTCGCACCGGCGGAGCCGGGCGAACCTCGCCGCGTGTTGTCCCTGGGTGAGGCGAAGTGGGGCGAGGTCATGGGCATCCGGCATGTCGAACGCCTCCGCCGAGCCCGCGACCTGTTGGCGGGCAAGGGATTCGACACCCGAGAGACGGTGATCGCCTGCTACAGTGGCGCCGGTTTCGATCATGATCTACAGACCTCGGCCAATGGTGACCGAGTGTTGACTGTTGGCCTGCCCGAACTCTATGGGTGGAACGCGTAGGTTGGTTCCGTCGTCCCAGCGCCTGTCTCTACCTACAGGTCCGCATCCGAGGCCGACCCGCCAGTCGAGGAGATTGCACCCGTGCTGACCCTGGACCAAGGCAGCGAGCTTTCCTACCGCGACCGGGTTCGTGGCTGCCTTCTCGGCGGGGCGCTGGGGGACGCGCTCGGGGCCGGTATCGAATTCCTGTCATTGGACGAGATCCGGCGCGTCCACGGGCCGGCCGGGGTGACGAGTCTGACCTCTGCCTACGGAGTACACGCGCCGATCACCGACGACACACAGATGACGCTGTTCACGGCCGATGGTCTCATCCGGGCGTCGGTACGCAGCCGCTCCAGGGGAATCTGCCATCCGCCGTCGGTGGTGTGGCGGGCGTACCTGCGCTGGCTGGCGACGCAGGAGCAGGCTGGGCCGCCGGTGGATCCGGACGGATGGCTTGCCGCCCAGCCATTGCTCTACGCGCAACGTGCCCCCGGCAACGCGTGCCTCTCCGGTCTGCGGCGGCCCGAGATGGGAACCCCCGAACATCCCGCGAACCCGACCAGCAAGGGGTGTGGTGCGGTGATGCGTTCGGCGCCGTTCGGGCTCCTATTACAGGGGCCGGAAGCCGCGTGGGCGCTCGCCGCCGAATGCGCCGTGCTCACCCACGGACACCCTTCCGGCTACCTCGCCGCGGCGGCATTCGCCTGGATCATCAACGCGGTGGTGAACGGTCACACCGTTATCGAGGCAGCGGAGTCGGCACTTGGCCGCCTTTCGTCCGAACGGGAGGGTAGCGAGGTCGTGGCCACTCTGCAGGCCGCCCTTGGCGCGGCGGCGGACGGCGTGCCGACCCCCGAACGGGTGGAGTCCCTCGGTGCCGGGTGGGTGGCCGAGGAGGCACTGGCCATCGCGGTCTACTGCGCCGCGGCAGCACCGCAGGACCCGCGGGCGGCGCTGCTCGCGGCGGTGAACCATTCCGGGGACAGTGACTCCACGGGCGCGATCTGCGGGAACCTTGTCGGTGTTTCGCTGGGTGAGAATGCTTTGCCCGCCGACTGGGTCAAGGATCTCGAAGGCTACGACCTCGTCGGCCAGGTTGCCGACGACCTGGTGAAGGAGATCGCCTGTACCGCGGAGATCTCTGACGACTTTGGTGCGGCTCCTGCCGAGTGGTTCACTCGCTACCCGGGATCCTGACCCGACCGCTTCATCCGATTCGCCCCTGTCACCGCCGACAACAGATTATACTGAGGTCAGTTACTTTCGGTTAAGAAGCGGCGGACATCAAGAGACGGAGGCGAACCGATGACGGACGGTATGCCGCATGGCACTGCCCATCGGACGCTCGATGAGCTCGCCGAGGAACAAGGTGTCACTCCACTGACAAGCCTGGATGAGTTGGCACTGTCCGAGCCGTTGTCCGCCGAAGAGTATGAGGAATTCCTCGCCGCGGCGATGTCGGCGCGCGGGCACCAGCGGCGGGCGTGAAATTTCGATCTGACATTGATCAAATCGTGTGGCATTGAGGCGGATTGGCCGGAGCGAGAGGAAGAGTTCTGACGATTCGTCAGCCTCATCACAGAACGATTATTTAGGCGACAAGGAGCCAGGCAAGGGTAGTACAGATCGCGAGGGCGAGCAGCACCGCTGTCCTGAGGCTGCGGATGGTGACTTCGCGAGGGGCGCCTTCGAGTAATGGCTGTTGAGTCACATCACGAGCAGGAATGCGCAGCGCCTGTCCGGCCGTGTGGAAGGGCGAAACGGTGTTACGCGGATTTGCCACTGCCCGTAGGTCGCGCCATTTGTTAGGGTCATGGTTCCCACAGCCGACGAACCAGCCCTTTACAGTCGCCTCACATTCCACGCCATTAGTACGATAGGCGCCGCAGCGTGTCGGCCAGAGGAATCCCAGGCAGAAAGCGATCCATGCGACAGCCAGCGGCACCGCGATCCACAGGCCGCTGGAAGCGAGCCATACGCCGATAACCAGGGATACGGCGAACGAGATTCGGTAGGCATTCTTGAGATCCCGGCGGTTCATCGGCCGTCCAGAACGCCGTCTCATCCCGGTCGTGCGACGGGTTCGCGTCTGTGACCGGCGTGATCGCGGCCGACCTCGTCGTTTTGGGGCTGCCATGCCGCTCCCATCGTTGCGCCACCGGATGGCAGTGAACCTTCTCGACGACCCGGAGGCGGGCGAGATCGCGGATATTCATTTGTCTCCGTAACCAAATGGTCGATATGGGATGTTTACGCTGATGTTTGTAGCTGTCAACGGGTCGCTAAGGGTATATACAGGCACGAGTAGATATTACTTTGAGTAAAATTATTGATTCGTACTGTCATAGTCGGGTACGGTTTGGTGATCGTGAGTCGACGCTGCTCCGCTGACACTGGGGACGCTCATGGCGCTGGAGTGGATCGAGCAGGTCACTGACGCAGTGAAGACGCTGGTTCCCCGGGAGCGCGCAGCACGTTCACGGCCACGTCCCCTGGGCCAGGCACGCAAGGTGGCCGCCGGAGTGTATGCCGTGTCCACCGCGCGGGAGCAGATCTCGGTCGATTCGATGGTCGAGCTCCACCTTGCTGACCGGAGCTCCAATGGGCCCGATCGGGCAACTTACCGGGTGATCGCGGTCGAGGAAGGGCACGGCGAGTTGCGGGTCCACGTCGGTCCGCATGCTCCGGAGGGTGGGCTGTGGCTGTGGGGCACCGGACGCGCCGCGGGGGCGCTCGAACGCAGTCTGCTCGAAGCATGGCAGGGCCTGACCGACCCCGGCCTGGCCGCACGGCTGGTGGATGGCCGGTTGGATCCGGTGCCCGCGATGGTGCCCGAAGCCGGGGCCCTGCACGGCGATCAAGCCCGTGCCCACTATGCCTGTACCACCCCGGGTGTGCGGCTGGTCTGGGGACCACCGGGCACCGGCAAGACGACGGTTCTCGCCCGGGCCATCGATGATCTACTCGCCAGGGGGAAGCGGATCCTGCTGGTCTCCGCTACCAACATCGCGGTCGACAACGCCCTGTCAGCTGTCGTACAGATGCGCCGCCCTCCAGCCGGAGAGCTGGTGCGGGTCGGCGCACCCGCCCTCACGCAGATTGCCCAGGATGACCGTGTTGCGCTTCCACGGCTGGTACAAGCGCGCCTGCGGACGCTGACCGAGCAGCGGGACGATGTTGGGCGGCAGCTCTTGGAGCTGGCAACTTCGCCCGAGATACGGCGGCTCGGCGAACTGGACCGCCGTCTCGACGGCTTCGACGCCGCTGGCTACCGGGCTGCCTACACGCGCGTCCAACGAGACCGTCACGTCGAAGCGCTCACCGCCGACCTCTCGCGCGCCGAACACCGGTACGGAGACGTCGAGCAGGCCCGCGACAGCCGTCGGTCCGCCTACCACAACGCGGCTTCCGAGCTTGCCGCGATCAGTACGGCACGCGCCGAACTTGCCTCGGCCAGCCGGCTTCGCGCCGAATCCGACCGGCTCGATGCCCTGGCCGCAGCAGCCGCGGGCGAGGTGCTGTCCGCCGAGCAGCGGCTACGGAAAGCCCGACAGGAACGCGAGGCCGTTCCAGGCGGTTCCCCGCGCACCTGGCTGCAGTACCGCGCGGAACGGTCACGCCTTGACAAAGCCGTATCCGCCCGGCAGGCGGACGTCGCTCCCGTGGTCGCCGCCAGGGACGAAGCCCAACGTCTGGCCGAACAGCACCGCACACTCGCCACACCGCTGATCACCGAGCATGAGCAGGCCGCCGCACCGGTCACGGCCGAGGAGGTTACTCGCCGGGAAAAGGCCGTCGGCGCAGCGCGGAACGTGGTCGGCGAAGCGGACGGGGTACTCAGATCGTCCGGGCAGAAGGTCGCTCGCATCCGGGCTGCGTTGGACGAGGCGATCGCGAATTCGGGCGCGACGGATGAGGACCGGACAACCGTCGACGACGCCGACCGCGCCGGCCTTCCCCCGCTCGCGGCTGAGCGGGACCGCCTGGCCCAGGAAGCCGCACCGCTGCTCACCCGCCGGCAGACGTTGGAACAGCACTACGAGAAGCTCCTTGCGGACATCGACCGGGCGCGGGCCGGCGCCGAGCCAACGATTATCAGTCAGGCGCGTCTGGTCGCGGCGACACTCACCCGTTTCCGGCTCGATGCGACCGTCTACGGCACGCCGTACGACGCTGTGTTCGTCGACGAGGCAGCGGCTGCGCAGCTACCGGAAGTTCTCCTCGCCGCCGCAAAAGCCAGACAGACCGTCGTTCTGCTTGGCGACTTCTGTCAACTCGGGCCGGTGCGCGACGAGAGGAAGATCCACCCTGCCGGCCCGCACGCACGCTGGCTTCTGCGAAACTGCTTCGACCTGGTCGGGGTTACGACCCCTGCAGACGCGCTGGCCCGGGAGGGTTGCGTGACCTTGCGGGTCACCCGACGGTTCGGACCGCACGTGGTGACGTTGGCCAACCGGATCGCCTATGGCGGGTTACTCACAGCACCGCCGGCCGACCGGCCCCCGAGTGCCGACGACCCGCAGATCGTCCTGTTGGACACGGACGGACTCGGCGACCTCGGCCGGGTGCGAGCCCCGGCCGCGGACGGCGGACGGTGGTGGCTGGCCGGCAGCGTGCTCTCCCGCGCACTGGCCGAACATCATCGCGAGCAGGGCGAGAGCGTCGGAATCATCACGCCGTACAGGGCCCAGTCACTCGCCACGATCGACCATCTCGACGACCTCGGGTCCCTGGGCGGTGATCCGCCAGTCGAAGGTGGGACGGCCCACACCTTCCAGGGCCGGGAGTTCGACATAGTCGTCGCGGACCTGGTCGAGGATGGCGAGGTTCCCGGTTGGTCAGCGAAGGCGTCGATGCGGTCGGCGTCATCCTTCGAACGCAACGGCGCACGACTCATCAACGTCATGGTCACCCGTGCGCGCCACCGTGTGTACCTGTTGACGAGCGGACATGCTGTGCGTTCAGCCCGGCCCGACTCCACGTTCAGCCAGCTCGCGGCATTGGTCGACGAGGGCGCCATCCGCGTGGTCCGGGCAGCTGATCTGCTCGGATTGCCGGCAGGCGAACTGAACGAGAAATGGACACCAGACCCGCTGCTTGGTGAGTTGTGGGAAGCGTTTGCCGGCCATGTTGTTGCCGAAGCGGTCTTTGACGAATTCGGCTATATCCCCGCGGTATTAGAGGCGATCACTCGCGCCACGTCGTCTGTCTGGCTCTGGTCGCCATGGTTCGGTGCCAGGCAGGACGAAATCCTGCCCACACTCGCGCTGGCGCGGGACAGAGGCGTCGAGATCACCGTTTTTATCGTCGACGACTCCGACAGTGTAGTCCGTAGCCAGCGGACACGTGGGCCGGATCTGGACCGCCGGCTGGCGGAACTACGTGGTGTCGCGACACGTCTCACCCGGGTACGGCAGATGCATCAGAAGATCGTTATCATCGATCGCGAGGTCATGTTCCTGGGAAGCTACAACACTCTTTCCAGCCGCGACCGGCGGGAAATCATGGTGCGTTACCGGGGACGGCGTTTTGCCGAACAGTTGCTCCAGCATGAGCGCGCCGAGGAGCTTGCCCGACCGCCATCGTGCGAGCAGCATGTCACTGTAATGGAGGCCCGGCGCTCCTCGTCAGCGAAGAAGGGCTTCCCGTGGAGCTGGGCCTGTCCGACGAAAGGTTGTCCAGAGCGGCGGCTCCTCGGCCCGGCGGCCACCAGCTCCGACCGCCGAAACAGCCCCCGCAGACCGGCAGCGTCCGCCGAGACCGGAACGGGCCGACCCTCTTCCTGAACCATTGATTCGACCACTGGCATCCGTCTCTGCACGGGCCCGGACGAAACGCTTCGGAGCGGGTCGTAGTCTCCTTTTCATGACCGAACTGGGGGATACGACGGTCCTGGCTCCGCCGGACCCGGCGCGGGTCCGCGACGAGCTGCACCAGCTTGTCCTCGCCGACCTGCTCGGGCCGCTCGCTGGCGACGAGGAGAAATTCGACGAGGACCCGGTGGACCGGTACCTGCTGGGCCGGCTTGCCCCGAGCGGAACGGTACTTGATCCGTCCGAGCAGGACGTCATCGCCGATGTCGAGGTATCCGACGACCCGTCCGAAGCCGGCGAGCCCGTCGCGCCGAACGTGCCGAGTCTCGCGCCGTCCTCGCTCGGGCTGACCTGCCGGGTCGACGGGTCGGTGAGCGCCCTGACCGTCCGCGCGTCGTGGGCCCGCTACAATCGGGTTCCCGCCGGCGACGCTTCCGGGCTGGTGTGGTCGCGGGTCCCGCTCTCGGGAGCCGTTCCGCTCACGCTCGTCGACGGGCTTCTCGGCCCGGTCAGGATCCGCCCCGACCAGCCGCAGGTCGTGCTCCGGGGGAGGGCACGGCGCTACCAGGGCGACTGGCTCGTCTCCCTCTTCCTCCTCAACGCGCAGCCCCGGCCACCGGTGAGATCCGCGTCCGCATGGCTCTTCCAGGTCGAACTGGCCCTGGTTGGTCCCGGCGGGAGGGACGACTCGGCCGCGGTGTTCCTGCCACGGCCGGAGTCCGACGGCGGTGGTGACCCGTCCGACCGGGCCGAACAGCGCCGGCTGGCCATGGGGTACCGCTACCGCCCCGAGTTCGCCGTCGGGCACGCCACCGGCGTCCTCGCCGACCGGGCTCCCGGCGACCCGATGCGTGCCGTCACCGTCCGTACCACCGTTGTCCCGTCCCACGAGGTGCCCGCCACCGACGTCCCGAACGCCGACGACGACCCCGACCTGCCGGAACTCGCCGGGCTCGTCACCGACATGCGGCGGCTGGCCGAAACTCGCCGACGGCGCCCCGGAGCGGCTCACCGCCGCGCTGGCGCCGCTGGTCGACGGCTACCGGGCGTGGATCGCCCGCCGGGAGGCCGCGGTCGACGACCCGGCGAGCCACCTGGGGCCCTACCGGCTGGATGCGGCGGACGCGCTCGGCAAGGCCCGCGACGCCGCCGACCGGATCTCCGCCGGTATCTCCCGGCTCGCCACCGACCCGGTGGCCCGTGCCGCGTTCGGTTTCGCCAACCGTGCAATGCACCTCCAGCGTGTCCACACCAAGGCCGCCGCGGGCCGCCACAATGCGGCCGACCGCCTGCTCGACGACGTCCTCTCCGAGGTCGACGTCCCGGCGAACCGGAGCTGGCGGCCGTTCCAGCTCGCGTTCATCCTGCTGTGCCTGCCGGCGCTCGCCGACCCTGATCATCCCGAACGCTCCGACGACCGCCGGAGCGCCGTCGCGGACCTGCTGTGGTTCCCGACCGGTGGTGGTAAGACCAAGGTGTATCTCGGGCTGACCGCGTTCACCCTCGCCGTCTGCCGTCTTGCGCCCGCATCCGGCGGGCTCGACCCCACGGCCGGCGTTGCCGTACTCATGCGCTACACACTGCGGCTGCTGACCATCCAGCAGTTCCAGCGGGCTACGGCGCTGATCTGCGCCTGCGAGACCCTGCGGCAGGCCGGCCCTTCCCGCTGGGGCGCCACCCCCTTCCGTATCGGCCTGTGGGTCGGCGGCCGGGTCACCCCGAACCGCACCGACGGCGCCGAAGTCTGGCTGTCCGAACGCCGACGGGGTACCGGCCTGCGGGCAGGAGGCGGGGGCTCCTCGCACCAGCTCACGTCCTGACCGTGGTGTGGGACGACCGTCGAGCCCGGCCGTGACATCACCGTCGACCCGGTCGCCCGGCGCACCATGATCATCTGCCCTGACCTCGATTGCGCGTTCGGCGCCGTTGCCGGCGACGGCGAGGGGCTGCCGGTCGTCGTCGTCGACGAGGAGATCTACCGGCTACTCCCATCGATGATCATCGGGACGGTGGACAAGTTCGCCCAGCTCCCCTGGAAGGGGGAGACGCTCGCCCTGTTCGGGCGGGTCAGCCGGCGCTGCGAGCGGCACGGGTACGTCACCGACGACCTCGCCGAGACCGACTGGGAGAACACCTCCCACCCGGCGGACCGCAAGACCGGCGCCCCCGCTGCCAGGACCGTAGGGGTGACCGCTCTTCGCCCACCAGATCTGATTATCCAGGACGAGCTGCACCTGATCTCCGGACCGCTCGGGTCGCTCACCGGGCTGTACAAGACCGCGGTCGACCGGCTGGCCACCTGGGAGAACGGTTCCGGTCGCCAGGACCGCCCGAAGGTCATCGCCTCGACCGCGACGGTCCGCCGTGCCCCCCGCCAGATCGAGGCGCTCTTCTACCGCCGTACCGAGGGGTTCCCGCCGTCCGGGCTCGACGCCGACGACAGCTTCTTCGCCCGGGCGCGGCCCACCCGCGATGCGCCGAACGCCCGGCCGGGCCGCCGCTACGTCGGCATCTGCGCCCACGGGACCCGCATCCGCTCCACCCGGTTGACCCGTGCCCAGGAGCGGGGTCTGGCGCGCCGGTACGACCCACTGGTCACCGAGCTGACGTCCCGGCTGTCGTCCGGGGACATTCCCGCGGTACTCGACCAGCTTGCGGTCCCGTTCACGGCCAGCCGGGGGAAAGGCGACCGGCGGCCGATCGACGTCCTGCTCGCCACCAACATGATCTCGGTCGGGGTGGACGTGTCCCGGCTCGGGATCATGGTCGTCGCCGGGCAGCCCAAGTCCACCGCCGAGTACATCCAGGCCACCAGCCGGGTCGGTCGCAACGACCCGAGGCTCGTCTTCACGGTCTTCAACTGGGCCAGAGCCCGCGACCTGTCGCACTACGAGACGTTCGATCACTTCCACGCCACGTTCTACCGTCAGATCGAGGCATTGTCGGTCACCCCGTTCGCGGACCGCGCCGTCGACCGCGGCCTCACCGGCGTGCTCGTCGCGCTGCTGCGCAACCTTGAACCCGCCTACAACGCCAACCTGCGTGCCCAGGACGTCGACCGGCATTCCCAGCTCGCCGACCACGTCGTCCGTTTCCTCAAACGGCGGGCCGCCGACGTCGCCGGTGAGAACCGTATGGGTGATCATGTGGAGCGTGCGCTCGACGAACGGCTCGGCCTGTGGGCGCGGGAACGGGCCCAGCCCGCCCGCCAGCTGGCCTACGAGCAGCCGGCGCACAGCGACAACATCGCCGGTCTCCTGCGCCGCCCCGACGACGGCCCCTGGCGGATGATGACCTGCCCCACGTCGCTGCGGGACGTCGAGCCCGGTATCCGGCTGCTGCTGCGACGTGAAGGGGACGACCCGATCGAGGAGCCGCCCTTCACCACCCGCAACGGCAGGGTTCCCCGCGGCAAAGGGAGCTGGCTCGGTCAGGTCGTGCTCGTCCCCCGGCTGCGTGAGGTCGCCGCGCTGTACGGCTTCACCCGCATCGATGCGCCCGAATGGGAGGTGGTCACGACCGACGAACGGCAGCGGGTACCACTGCGCGGTGAGCCGCCGAGCTGGGTGCCATGCGCCGAGATGCGCGGCGAGGGCCTGTTCCTGCGACTGACCGAAGAGCAGGTGGCCGCGTGGGAGGCCAGAGCACCTGTTGTCGACCGTGCAAGGCGCCTGTTCGCAGCGCATGCCGCATGGCGGGCGCAACACAAACTCCCACCCGACCAGTGGCCCGGCATCAGGTACGTCCTGCTGCACACCTTCGCTCACGTGCTGATCCGCCAGTTTGCGCTCGAATGCGGTTACAACGCTGCCGGCATCGCGGAACACGTCTACGCCAGGGCCGCCGCGGACGGCCGGGATGCGATGGCCGGGGTGTTGCTCTACACCGCCGCGCCCGACAGCGAGGGCACCCTCGGCGGTCTTGTCTCGCTCGGTGACCGCGACCGGTTGGGCGCGCTGGTGGACCAGGCGCTGGAGACGGCACGGCTGTGCAGCTCCGACCCACTCTGCGCCGAGCACGACCCGCGGACACATGGCCGGCTTTCCGCCGCGGCCTGCCACGCATGCCTGTTCGCGGCGGAAACGTCCTGCGAACGTGGCAACCATTATCTGGACCGTGCCCTGCTGGTCGACACGATCGACGGCAGCGGAGCCGGCTTCTTCGCCGCATGAGCGGGCCGGCGGTCCGGTCGGGGCGTCCCGCTCTGCACGCCAAGCTCGTCGTCGCCGACGAACAGGCGGCCATGCCCGGCAGCACCGCCCTGACGCGCCCGGTGACAGGCATTCTCGAACCCGTCGCACCGACCGTTACCTGACCCGCTACGGAGCGCCTCTTCATGCCCTCGCTCGGATTCGCCCCCAGTTTCTTCACCCACTATCCGGATCTTCCCAAGGATGTCCAGAAGAAGATTCCCGGCCTGATGGCGAAGTTCGAGGCGAGTACCCTCGCCGGAATCCATCTCGAGAAGCCGAAGACGATCGCCGACCCGCGTGCACGCACGATCAGAATCAACAACTTCTGGCGGGGCGTCGTGATGGCGCCGACCGACGGGGACACCTACGTGCTCTTCGACGTCCTCCCGCACGACGACGCCTACACCTGGTGCGAGTGCCACACATTCGTCATGAACACGGCCACCAACGCCGTCGAGGTGGTGGACGTCGGCGCGGTGCGGGCCGTCAAGGATGCGCTCGCCGGAAGCGATGGAGGGCCTGGCTCGCCGGAGACTGGCGCGGCGCTGTTCGCTGCTTTCAGCGATCTCGACATCCTCTCTCTCGGTGTCGATGCAGAACATCTCGAGAGCATCCGGCAGATCCGCTTCGAGGCCGACCTCACCGCGTTGGCGGGCGTGCTTGCGGCCAGCCAGGCGGACGCGCTGCAGATGCTCGCCGCCGGCTACTCCGTCCGCGAGGCCCGGGCCGAACTCGGGATCGTCGGGACGGCCCGTCGCGAGGCGATGTCCGGCGTGCAGGCGTTGCTGGCTTCGCCGTCGGTCTTCTTCCCTCGTGGGGCTTCCGAGCTCCAGGAGGCCCTCAACCGTCCACTGGATCTGTGGAGGATCTTCCTTCACCCTTCCCAGCGGCGGATCGCCTACCGGGAGACCTACAGCGGGCCGGTGCGGGTCACCGGCGGCGCGGGTACCGGGAAGACCGTGGTGGCCGTGCACCGGGCGTACTACCTGGCAGGCCGGCTTCCCGCCGGCTCGACGCGGCCGGTCCTTGTCACGACGTTCGTCCGCACACTCGCGGACAACCTGCGATCAAGCCTGGGGTCGCTCGCGGGTTCGCACGGCTACGGCAATATCGAGGTCACCACCGTCGCGATCGGTGTTGCCGCCCGCATGAAGAAGTCGGTGCTCGCGGCGATCAGCACCCTGCGTGACGCGGGTCTCGACGCCTGTGACCTGGAACGCAAATCCCGTGGCGGGGTCGAGGTCGGCACCATGCACCGCATGAAGGGGCTGGAGTACCGCGCGATGGCGGTCATCGACGTCTCCGCGGCATCCGTGCCCCTGCGCTGGGCTGTCACACCGGTGGATGCGGATCCGAAGGCACACGAGCAGGACACCTTGCGTGAGCGATGCCTGCTGTACGTCGCCTGTACCCGGGCTCGTGAACTGCTCACGGTCTCCTGGTCGGGCCACGCGAGCCCTTTCCTCAGCCCGTTTCTGTCGTGAGGCCCCCGTCCTGTCGTGACCGTGAAAATTCAAGGCGAACAACGATAGTTATCCGGTCGTCGAGGCGGAGCCTGGCAAACTCGGTGAGATATCAGGCGGCTCGATCCGCCCGGAGGAAACGGTTCGCGCGTGGACCGCCAGCGCTTGATGGGACGTCCGTCGTTGCTGCCCGTCAGGACGCTACGGCGACCAGCGTCCGATGGTGTTTCGGGGCCTCGATCTCGTCGATCAGCGCGACCGCGAGGTCGGCGTAGGAGAATGGCGCCGCGTCCTCGTCGGTGGGCAACACCTGCTCGCCGCCGATCCGGTACCGGCCGGTCCGTGTCGCTTCGCTGTCGAGGACGGTCGGCGGTGGCGCCACCATCAGCCAGTCGATCCCGGTGTCCGCCGTGCGCAGCACGTCGAGTTCCTCCGCGTGCCCCAACGAGAACGTGCGCCACTGCGCCGGGAAACCGGGAGCGTCATGAACCAGCACCCCGGGCGCGGTCTCCAATATGGTGCCGATGCCGATCACCAGCAGCCGGCCGACGCCGGCCTGGGCCAGGCCTTCGAGCAGGGCATGTGCCGCGCCCACGAAGAACGCCTGCGATGGCACGTCCATCCGGGCCGCGGCGTTGATCGCGACGTCGTGCCCGGCGGCGACCGTGGCCACGCTGCCGGCCTGGGTGACATCGCCTGCGACCAGCGTCACCCCGTCACCGGCCAGTTCCCGGTACCTGGCCGGATCACGCACGACCGCAGTGACCTGATGGCCCCGGGCAACCGCCTCGGCGACCGCACGTCGG
>NZ_CAAAFR010000161.1:0-30912 GCF_900634745.1 Protofrankia symbiont of Coriaria ruscifolia | reverse complement strand
ATCAACCCCCGAGGAACTTCCAGCGCTAACCACTTAGCCATCTCGCGCACGCACCAACGGGCACTGATCACCGACGCGAGCTGGGGCTTCTCCTTGGCACCCGCCTGCTGCGCGCCGCCGGGCAGGACTGGTACGAGCAGGGCGACATCTGGATCCAACTCGCCATCCACCGCAGCCCGGACACCGACCACCAGCCGCCGTCTCCCACGTTGCTGGCCGCGGTCACGCGACTGATCACAGCAGCCGGTGACGCCGACAACAGTCCGCTCGCGACCGTGCCGACATGGCCGTCCGCGTTTGAGGGCGCCGGCCACGCCCTCGCGGACCTGCACCAGCGGGGCAACCTCACGCGAGGGTTGCGGGCCATCCTGACCCATCATCTGATCTTCGCCTTCAACCGGCTGGGCGTCTCGGCCGCCAACCAGCACGCGCTCGCCACCGCGGCCAGCCGGGCCATCCTCGAACTCGATCTGTTGCCCGACCCTCCGCCAGCCGCCGGTGCAAATCGTCTGGGCCCTACTACCGTGATGGCGGTGATCACCGACGCCATCGACACCTCAACCGACGATCCGCAGCAGCTGCGGGACGACCTGGTCGCCTTCATCGACGGCCTGGGCACATTCCGCACCCCGGCGGTCAGGGACGCCTTCCGGACCGTGCCACGGCACCGCTTCCTACCGGACGTCGATCTGCCGACGGCCTACACGCCCCAGCCGGTCGTCACCAAACGCGCCGAGGACGGCACCGCCCTGTCCTCCGCGTCCAGCCCCAACGTCGTCGCCACCATGCTCGAACAACTCAACGTCCAGCCCGGCCATCGCGTCCTCGAAATCGGCGCGGCGACCGGCATCAACGCCGCACTTATCGCCGAGTTGACCGGCCCCAGCGGGACGGTCGTCACGATCGAACTCGACGACGACCTCGCCGCCCGCGCTCGCACCAGCCTGACCGCGACCGGATACGACCAGATCGAGGTGATCTGCGCAGACGGCGCGCTGGGCTACCCCACCCGGGCTCCATACGACCGCATCATCGTCACCGCCGGCGCGTGGGACCTCGTCACGGCCTGGTGGGACCAACTCGCGATCGGCGGCCGGCTGGTCGTCCCGCTGCGCCTGCACGGCAGCGGACTGACCCGCTCACTTGCATTCGACCGCGAAGACCTCGACCGAATGCTGAGCACGTCAGCGGCAGTATGCGGGTTCGTGCCCATGCGCGGCGCCGCAGAGATGGGCGAACGCCATGTCCGACTCGCCGACGACGTCATCCTCAAAATCGACGTCGACGACCGACCCGATGAGGCCGCGCTCGCACAGACACTCGCGTACCCGGCGTGTGAGTACTGGACCAGCCTGCCCGTCCGCCACGACGAACCCGCCCAACACCTCGACCTGTGGCTCGCCACAAATACCAGCGCTTGCTTCGGGCGGCTGGCCGTCGGGCCTGCCGCCCGGACCCTCGGGCTGGTCACTCCCGCCGTGCGCTGGGCCGGCGCCGCCCTCTACGACGGCGGCACCATCGCCTACCTCGTCAGCCGGACCCTGGACGACGACACCGATGAGCTGGGCATCGTCGCCCACGGGCCCCAGCACAGCAAATTCGCCGCTCAAACCGACGATCTGCTGCGCCGCTGGAACAGCAAACGTCCTGCCCAGCCCACCGTCACCGCCCAGCCCGCCGGTACCTACGGCGACCACTCAGGGCCGGGAACCGCCATCACACGATCAGACACAAGGCTGACGATTTCCTGGTAATCAATGCCTCCCTGCTGTTGGTCGACGGGCACAACCTCCCGTACCGGGCCGCCTTCCGTTTCCCCGCCCGGATCACCCGCCGCAACGGCCGGACATTACCTATGTCGCGGATGTTGATATCCGATCCGCCGGCCTCCGCGACAATTGCCCCGCAGGACGAGCAATCTCGTCTGAGTGGGGCGGTCTGAACTCCGTCTTCGTGCTGGTTCTCACTGGTTTTGCGCGGGGTTCGTCTTGGCAGGACTCGAACCTCACACCGCAGGTCCGCGGGCCGAGCGCAGACCGCCCACCGGCACCCACATTCCACACAGTGCAGGTCACCGCACATGTTGATGTTCGCCGAGCCTGCTGGGTGCACCCCGGCGGGACGCGAACCTGCGCGACGCATGACCGAAGCCTTCTGTCGCTATAAGTGACGGGTCGTTACTCTCGAAGGGCACGTTGTGTAACCACACCTCCGGGTCCGCTTCCAGCATGATGTTGCTATCTAGCAGATCGTTTGTCTCGGTCCCGGTCCATGAGCTCCCCATGAGCTCACCACGGTCATTCGATCATGAATCTCGCGGGTGATCGTCTACGTCTGGGCAGGTCAGGGACCTGCGCGGGGTGGACCATGTGTACCAGCATCCGAACCGTTTGATCTTGGTTGCTGGCCCAGAAATTACTGTCCGGTCGGTCGCTACCCGGGCCCTGACCAGGGATGATGTCGAGTGACTCCCCGACCGGCAACATCGACAAGCGGATCGAACATGCGTTCCGTCGACCTGGCGGTTCCGGAGACTCCGACCCGTCTGGTGACGGTCATCGTCGGGATCGTAGTCGCGTTGACGTTCTTGTTCGGCTTCGGCAACGTACTTGCCCTTGGCCTGCGCCTTGGCGTCCCGATCTGGGTGGCGCCGTTGGTCGCACCGGCCGTGGACCTGTCGGTAGTCGCGCTGTTGCTCGGCACGCGGCACGTCGCCCTCCATGGCGGGCCCGTGGAGGTGCTGCGAGCGGCACGGCGCATGCTCATCTTCGTTAGCACTGTAACGCTAGCGCTCAACATCGCGGAACCCCTGATCGCCGGGGACTACGGCAAAGCGGCATTTGATGCGGTTGGTCCGCTTTTGCTTATCGGGTGGTCGGAAGTGGGCCCGGGACTACTTCAGGCCATGCGCCCAGCCCGGTCTGATGTCCTGCCGGAAGGTGCACCTGCGGGCGGTGGCGCACACAGTCTCGTGGCAGCCGAACCGCGGGCGCAGCCAGAACGTCCTGCTACCACCGAGATGCAGCCGGCGCGAAAGGTCACGCCTCAGACTGGGCGCAAGGCACGCGACCAGGATCTGCTGCATCGGGCTCGGGCCGAAGACGTGCTGCACTGGCAGCAGTACCAGCGCCCGATCTCCGCGGAAACGCTGCGCAAGCGCCTCCATGTCGGTACTCCCACCGCGCGCAAACTGGTCGCGCAGCTACGCACCGACATCCACACCCAGATCGAAAGCATCTCCAGCCACCTCGACGGTATGCCCCAACCGGCCATGTGATCGACGGACAGGCGCCGATCCCGCGCTCACCGCGAGAGCACCGTGATCTCGATGGGCGCGGGATCGCAGCCGAGGACAACGGGCCGACGACCGGCGGGGATCATCGCGAAATCCACTGCGTGGGTCCGCGGTAAGACGACGCGCGAGCCGCGATCTGGACGGATCGGCGAGCGGCCGGGTAGGGCACCGACCCGACAGCAGATCGGTCGTAATGTGGCTCTTTGGGGCACGAAACTGTCGACCGTGTGATATATCGGTGCCATCAGCGTGACGCGAGAGGGCCCGTGGACACTGACATCGCCGCCATCCTCACGAAGCTTGACCAGGTCGATCCGACCGACCCGCGGGATCTGCGACGCGCCTGCGACGCCACCGCGGCGGCCTTGGCCGCAGCCGGCGTCGAGCCGCCGTTCCAGGTCCGCGCCACCGACGCGGTCGCCGACCCGTGGCTCACCTGCGCGCGGCTCTACTGGGGGCGCCGCCTGCTCGCTGAGCCGACCATGGAGGTCGCGGCGCAGTGCGCCCGCTGGCTCGCCGCACACACCAACGACCTGACACCCCAGCAGCGGGACGCGATCGTCGAAGCGTGGTCGCTCGGGTTCGCGGAGGCGACCAGGGACACAGTCGACTCGCGCTACGACGTCGCCGCGGCCACGGGCAGGCTCGCCGACCAGCCCGCCGACGTCCGCAGCTTTGTCGTGCTATACCACGCCGCCAAGTTGCAGGCGAACTACTGGTTCGATGAGTTAGACCTCTTCCTGGAAACGTCGCCGCTGATCGCCACCGGCCACAACCAGGCACACGGGCCCCTGCTCGCGGCGCTCCGCGCGTTCGCCGCGTTTGGCAGCAGCCGGCGGACCGTCGAGTACGCCACCAGGCTGTTCACCCAGGCGTGGGACGCTGCACCGCGATCGCGGCAGATCGTGGACGTCTGCCTGGACGGACTGCGTGTGGCACCGCCGTTCGAGGGGCGGGGGGAATTGCTACGCCGCCATGCCGCCGAGGCGGCCACCACCTATCCCGATGATCATAAGATCCGGTACGGCCTGGCGCAGGGGCAGCGGATCTGCGGCCTGCTCCCGGAGGCGCTCGACACGATCGGGACCGCGCTGCGACTCCTGTCCGCCGCGGGCGAATGGGACTCCGCCGCCAGGCCGCGCTACCTGCAAGAACATGACTTCATCTGTGACCTGCGGCGCCATGGCCGGGAAGACGCCGCCCAGCAGGCCGCGGCAGACGAGGACAGGGCCGCGGTGCGCCAACTCCAGCCTCGACTCCGGGACCCCAGCGCGCTGATGGGCATGGTGGTATTCGTTGTCGTCCTCGAAGCCGTCTTGGTGATTCTTGCCGGGAGATCGAGCGCCGCCGGCGCACTGGACTTGCGGACCCGGCTAGGGATGCAGGCGGCTCTCGGCGGAAGTCTGCTGCTCCTCGTAGCGTTCGTCAGCGCGATGACGAGGTTGATCGTTCTCGGACGTCGTCGTCCCTGGTAGCGGTCGCCGGTCTGCTCGCAGGGCGGCATCGCGTGGCTGGAGGCGCGGCAGCTGCCGGGAGGCCGACCTTCACGATCGGGAGCAGCGAAACGCGCAGCCGGAGCAGGCGGTGGCGATCGGCGGCAGTCTTCCGCGCTGAGCAGCCAAGCATCGCCGTGCTGTCTGGTTCGCTGGGCCGGTCTCCTGACATTCCGACGATTAGGTCACTGCGGTCACGCTATGGTCACCTATGGTCTCTCCCCGGGATTCCTCGACCTTGATGACGCTCAACATCAAGGAGGGCGGTGATGGACGCTGGGCGGACCTCGCAACACTGATTCGGGACCTGGGCCCGGATCTCCTCCTGCTGTGTTTTTCCGACCGCGACCGCCGTCGATGCCTGCGCCGCCGGGATTCAACGTAGCGGACATGTCCGTGACGCTGTGGGATGTTGAGCGTGTCCCTGGCGTTGTTGCCGACGCGTGTCTGACGTGACCCGCGCGATCGGGCGAGATCCAGAGCCTCGATCAAGTAGTCATCGCGGCCAGATCCGGGTGGGCTATTGGGACTTGGCCGGGCCGGGGTTCCGTGCGGCTGCGGACTGCGCTCGCGGCGAGAACCCGGTCCGGGCCGACCGGCCCGAGGGGTTACGGGCAGCGGACGACTGCACTCTCGACGATGCTTTCCCTGTCATCGGCGTCGACCGTGACGACCTTCCGCTGCTCGGCGTACTCCGACCGGCCCTGCTACCGCTCTTACTCATGGTGCTCACCTCCGTGCTTGCCCTGGTGTTTCCGTGCCGACCGGGTGGGATGACGCCAACCGGCTGGTCGTGTCTACGCAGCCACCCGCTGTTCCCGTTGGGCCGCCGACGCGCCGATCCGTTCCGGTGGCCAAATCGCCACCGATCGGCAATCTCGGTGGCGGCATCCTTATGGAGAGTAGAGGTGCGTCACCGCGTGGGCGAGGACGGCCCGGGTGGCTGCGGGCATTCCGAGACGGTTCCATTGGGCGTTGACGATGGTGGCCAGGACATCAACAAGCCCGCGGGTCAGCAGGTTGTTGTCGGCGGCGTCGGCGAGCCGTTTGCCTGCGTCGGCGCAGCCGTCCGTCCACGCTGCGGCGGACGCAACTGCCAGGTCGGAGGCTGGGTCGGTCAGGGAGGCGAGCAGTTCCGCGCCGAGCCGGCGGGCGCCGGCCGGGTCGACGTTGGGATGGGTATCGGCGAGGCGGGTGTAGACGTCGCCGCGGGCGGACCAGGCGAGTCCGGCGGCGACCATCAGGGTGTCCAGGACGGCGACAGACAGCTCACGGCGGCCGAGCGGCGGATCGGCCAGGCGGGCGTAGCCGAGGACGCCTCGGCTGTCGACGACGAAGAGATCCTGCGCGATGGCAGCACCAGTGAGCCCGCCGAATGGCTGCGGGTCCAGCTCGTAGGGCTCCGGAACCGTCGCGGCGACGGTTCCCGTTCGTCCCAACCGGCGGATCGCCTGGCCGGCGGCGGCGAGATCGGGATTGTGCAGGTAGATCCGCCACGCACGAGGCTCTCGCCGAAACCACCACCCCGTCGACCGCCGGCCCGCGCACAGCGTGTCGAGCACCGGGGCCACGACGGTCGCCATCGTCGTCTCGGCCTGCGCCCGGTCGCCGAAGACGACGCGGACAGTGTGCCAGCGGACCGCGGACCGCGTCTCGACCGCCCTTTTGCCGCCTGCATGGTAGACCGCGAGGGCGGCTTGCAAATCCGCGGCCGACAGACCGGTTCTGGCGGCGACCTCGGGGAGAGCCTCTCCGGCGAGGACGGCCCGCACCGCGCCCGCGACCTGGCTGACAGGCGTCACCGCCGGCTTCGCCGTTGTCATCTGTCATCCCCTGTGGGCACGCCTGGAACCGGACGCAGATTTCGGATGGGGCCTACGGCTTGCGCGCGATGGCCGCGTAGCAGGACACTTCCGCGTCCGTTGGATCATCGGTAGTGTTGGTGGCGTCGGGGTGCCAGCGGTGTACGACGACCACTCCGGGATCGACCAGATCAAGGCCGGTGAAGAATCGCTCGACCTCGGCTCGGCTGCGGGCTTGGGCGGGGATACCGCGGTCCCGGTAGATGGCAGCGGCCCGGTCCGCCTCGGCGGGCGCGAAGTCGGCGGTGGCGTGCGTGAGCGTCAGAAAGCTACCGGCGGGTAGTGCGTCCAGTAGCGTCTTCACGATGCCGTAGGGGTCGTTGTCGTCGGGCAGGAAGTGCAGGATCGCGATCAGTGACAGCCCGACCGGCCGGCTCAGGTCCACAGTGGCGCGTACCTCCGCCGAGCCAAGGATCTTCTCCGGGTCTCGCAGGTCGGCGTCGAGGTAGGCGGTGGCGCCTTCCGGACTGCTGGTCAGGAGGGCGCGGGCGTGCGCCAGGACAATGGCATCATTGTCCGCGTAGACGACCCGGGTGTCGGGGGCTACCGACTGCGCTATCTCATGCAGGTTCGGGCTGGTCGGGATACCGGTGCCGATATCCAGAAACTGGCGAATCCTTGCCTCGGCGGCGAGGAACCGCGTCGCCCGCCGCAGAAAACCCCTGTTCGCTTGGGCCACCGTCCGCGCCTGGGGGAATGCTGCCAGCACCTGCTCGGCGGCTTCCCGGTCGGCGGGAAAGTTGTCTTTACCGCCCAGATAGTAGTTGTACATGCGAGCAGGGTGGGGGACCTCGGTGCGGAGATCCGTTGTTGCGGCTGTCTCCTTGGCCGCTGATTGGAAGTTCCAGTTGCCGACCGTGCTGTCTTCGTTCGTCACTGACGCCATTTCCACTGTTCTCTAGATCCGGTATTTGGGTTCTTCTTTGTGGTCCATGCAGGGTTTCGACGATCCCGCGGTGGACGATGGCGCCCTTTGTGAAGGGCCGCCTGCCCCCGCCGGACCTCGTCAACAGCGGGGCAGGCGACGGTGGACGGCGCCGGTGCGGGTCAGGCTTTGCCGAGGATGCGGTTGATCGTCGAGCCGCAGACCGGGCACGTTCCCCGGGCCATCCGCCTGCCGGACTCGCTGATCCGGACCTCGCCGGTGTAGTGCCGTTTCGCCTTGCATTTGACGCAGTAACCCTCGTAGCTGGAGGTGCTCTCGGACACCCGGACTCCCTTCCAGGTCTGCCCCGGTTTTGTCCGCCGGATTGGACGGGTGGTTGACAATGTTCGTGACAGTGATGGACTTGTATGGAACAGACAGGCGCTGTTGCTAGCGGTGCGGTCGTTGCGTTGCGCCTCGCTGTCGATGGCCGCATGGCGGCTGACCGTGGCGTCGGTGGGCCGGTCGTCGTGGGTCCGGTTAGGTGCCAGCGCTGGGATGGCTCGATGGCTGCGGCGCAACGTGGGTCAGCGTTTCAAGGGGCCGGGCGCGAGTCATTCCCCGAGGAACGAAGAGGTGATTCGCGGCCGTGCGCCCCGGCTGACCTGCGCCGAGACCGTTGGTGAGCTCCATCCCCTTCGCACCGATGGGCACGAAACGTTCCCGCCGTGCGAAGGACTCGTCCCGCTCGGTCCGGCGTCCCCGGCATGCCCCGTCTCCTGAGACTCCGCGACGCGGCGCGGCGCGGCGGTCTACCCGCCCGAGACCACCGGCCTACGAAGATCGAGATCGGCCCCGTCGGTGCATGCTCTGGGCCTGGTGGCCATCGGGGAGAGCGCGCGGTGCGTGGGCCGGCGGGCTCATGTAGGTCGGCTTCGGAGCTTTCCATTCTCGAAGCGGTGGCCGGCGCGTCCGACCGAACCGGAAAAACGAGAAGAGAAGCACTGAACAGAATTACTTCGTCGTGCGGGTCAGCGTTCGTCGGTACGGCGACGAGGCTGATGGTCCTCGGGCGCCGTGGGAGTCCCCGGGAGCCGCAGCCAGGCCGCTCGTCGGGCGGCGAGGACGGGGATCGTGCTGATGGTGGCGTCGTCGAGGTCCTGCCAGTAGAGGCCCTCGGGGCGTCGGGGTGGCCCGCAGGTGATAGTGCGGGTGGGGGTGACGATGAGGTCGACGCTGAAATCGTGGCGGGTTTCAAGGAGCTCGTCGTCGACGACCTGAAGGTCGTGGACCGTGGTGACGATGGTGGTGGTGGGCTGGATGAGCCCGGCTTCCTGGAGAAGCGCGAATTCGAGGTCGGAGTAGCCGGCGCCTTTCCCGAGGCGGACGCCATCCGGGTTGACCGCGACGCAGCCGCAGACGACGAGGTCGACGGGGTCCATGTCGTTCACGCCGACCGGGTCGGCGATAGTGGCGGCGACGTGCCGGTCGGCGGCCTGCTCGGGAGGCAGGGGCAGGGTGGTGGGGTCGAGGCGGTAGAACGGCAGCGGTTCGGCGAGTCTGGGAACGGCCATGTAGACGGTCTTGCCGTCGCGGAGGGCACGGGCGCGGACTGGTTGCTGGGCCCGGTCGGGGACGGCCTTCACCACGTGCGCCGATGCCCAGGTGGGGAGGGCGGCCAGCCGTGCGGCGGCGACGTCGGCACCGGTGAACGCGGGGATATAGCCGTGGACGCCTGGTGGCGCGGCGTGTTCGCGTTCCAGAAGGGCCCAGATCCGGTCGCGGACTCGCTGTTTGGCGTCGTGGACGTCGCGGTTCATGGGACTGGGGGTGCCATGACGTCGAGGAGACGGTCGCAGGCGTCGCGGACGGCCGGCAGGTGGCGCCAGGGCTGGAGTTCGCGGCTGATCGTGAACGCCATCGTGATGCCGCCGCCGCCTCGGGTGCGGGTGACCACGTCGAGGGCCTGGTTGAAGGTGTGCGCGGCCTCGTCTGGTTTCCGTTGGCGGATCTGGGCGAGCGCGAGATTCCCCAGGACGATCGCGTCGGCTTTGGCCGGGCTGTGAGGGTGGGAGTGGGCGTGTCCCAGGAGGTCCTCGGCCGTCTTCGGCCGACCGAGGAAGAGGTAGCAGGAGCCGGCCATGCGCGGGATGTGCCTGGGTGAGTACAGGTAGCTCGCCTCGTCCGCGGCGTCGGTCCTGCCCAGAAGGTGTTCAGCGTGGCCGAGTAGCTCTTCGCACTCGGTGGTGCTGCGTTGCATCGCGTACGCCTCAGCGGCGTGCAGGGTGGCCAGCCCGGCGAGGACGTCGCTGGAGCCTTCGGTCACCGTCATGCAGCGGCGAGCGAGATCGAGCGCTGCCTGCGGGGCCCGCTCACCGTGCAAAGCGACGATCGTGGAACGCAGCAGCGCAAATCCTTCCACGATCGGATTGCGCAGCTCCCGGCCGGCGGCGGCGGCCCGGTCCAGATAGGTGTGGGCCTGGCGGTGGTCGCGTCGCTGGGAGGCGTCCCACACGAGCTGGCCCATCAGGATCGCCGCCTCGGCTTCCGCGGTCAGCAGTTCCCGGCGCAGACGCATGGTCGGTCCCTGGGAGCGCAGATAGCTGATGATGGTGAGCAGCTGGCCTGCCTCGGGCAGCAGCTCCGTCGGCGGCGTGCGGTCGTACTGGGCATCAAGGTCCTCGACCCGCTGGCGCAGGAGCGCGATCGTCACCAGATCCACGGATCGGGGCTGCTCGCGCACATGGCTGAGACGCTCCTGGACCGGCTCGTGCTGACCCGCTGCCAGGACAGGCCAGGTCACGGGATCGAAGCCCGGGGCGCGAGCCGGTCGGTCCCGCGATCGATCGGCTACGGATCGGGCCGGGGGCGGCGGTCCGGCCAGGGACCGACTTGGCGGCGCAGACTTCGGAGGGGCCGGCGCGGAGGCGCCCATGCTGGTAAGGAGCAGCCGATCTGACGGGCTGAGATGGTCGTGGTCGTCGAGGTCGAGCAGGGTGTGAACATCGGTTCCGTAGACGCCCGCGAGCAGGGCCAGCGTCTGGGGCATGAGCCGGCGTACGCGTGACCGGGGGAAGTTCTCCAGCTCGCTCAGCTTCGGTTCGGTCATCGGCGCTTTGCCCGTGGGGTCGAGTCCGTGTTCGGCGGCGTAGGCGTTGATCCGGTCCGCGGCCTGCGTCAAGGTCCAGCCGAACGCATGCCGATGCGCCGCCCGGGGGCGAAACCGGTAGCGGCGGGCGAACTCCGCGGCGATCTCCTGATGCGTCATCCCGCGATCCCGCATCCGACTGCGCAGGTCGTCCTGTTCGGCGCGCAGGCTGGCCTTGGGCCTGGACATCCGAGATTCCCCTCGCCGACGGCGGCCCTCCTGGCGGAAAGCCCGCAGAAGCAATCAGTCCGCCTAACGGTAGCCGTACGGTCACGTGGTCCGTGGCGCAGCCTGGTCGGTGGACCGGTCGTCGCGCGTGTTCTCGCCGAGCTGGGCGACGACACCACTCGGCCTCGGCGCGGCCAGGCGGTGCGACCGCCGACACGATTCTGGTTGCCGGACGATCAGATCCTGCGTATCAGGAAGCGACCACCTCGAAGCAATGGCCGCCTCCGCGAGAGTTTCTCCAGGTCAGCCGGGGTTCGGCGGGACGAACAGCTTCTTCGTCGCCGCGGGAATGACCGGCCGGCGCCGTCAGGACGATGGTGTAGCGGTTCCCCCGTGCCTACCGTCAGTGAGGGCCGCTCCCATGATGAGCATCGACTACGTGACGTCCTGTAACCGCCCCGTCGGAACCAGACCCGGACCGGACGACAGACCGGGACAGCCGCGCCGATCGCCGAGGGGCGCATTCATCGGGGCTGGCCGGTCGTCGCGGGGGCGGTCCTGATGGAGGAGACGTTCGCCCCCGTGGAGCCCGAGGGCCCGAACGTGGCCAGGGTCTACGACTACTTCCTCGGCGGGGCGCACAACTTCCCCGCCGATCGGGCAGCGGCGACGCGGGTCGTCGAGACGTGGCCGCAGATCCGCGACACCACCCGGGTCAACCGTCTTTTCCTCGGTGAAGCGGTCCGCTTCCTCGCCGACGAGGTCGGCCTTCGTCAGTTCCTCGACATCGGCTCCGGCATGCCGACGATGGGCAACGTCCACGAGGTCGCCCAGCGGCTTGCGCCGGATGCCCGAGTCGCCTACGTGGACCACGACCCGATCGCGGTCGCGCACAGCCAGATTCTGCTCGCGTCCAACCCGACGGCGCTGGCGGTGGAAGCCGATCTGGCCCGACCCGAGGAGATCCTCACCCATCCGGAGATCATCGGCCTGCTGGATCTGTCCCAGCCGGTCGGGCTCCTACTGGTGGCCGTCCTGCACTTCTTCCCAGACGACACCGACCCGGAACGACTGGTCGCCTCCCTGCGCGACGCCCTTCCGGCGGGCAGCTACCTGGTCCTGACCCACGCCACCGCCGACGGGCAGGGCCGGGACGTCGCGGACGCGGCCGAGGTGTACCGGCGCACGACCGCGCCGTTCCAGCTGCGCGACCGTGACCAGGTGGCGCGGTTCTTCGACGGCACTGACCTGGTCCAGCCCGGCGTGGTCCTGCTACCGGGCTGGGAGGACGACCGGCAGCGCCGGGCAACGACAACCGAAGGACGGCTGCCGGTCTACGCCGGCGTCGGGCGTATCCGATGAGCCCGCCGCCGGGCTGCTCGACCTGCTGGCCAGCCGTCGACGTCCGCCGGCTGGTACGGCACGCCGAAGGACGGATCACCACCGCGACCGCCACCCTGTGGCCGCGGACCGAGGCGACGTTCGGACCGACGGTCACGGCCGGCAACGCGTTCCTGCGCCAGGTACAAGTCGGTCGAGAGACGCTGTGCGCGACGATGCGCCCGGCGGGCGCGTCACTCACAAGCGTGGTCCTCGGCGACCTTGGCGACCTCGGCACCGTGCTGACCAACGACGGTGGCGACGCGGACGCGGCCCGGGAGGACGCGACCGCCCGGGAAGCCGAACAGCTCACCGCCCTCGCGGCCTACAGCGGTCTGCGGGTCGCCGCCCCGATCGCCACGGCGCACGGGGTGATGTTCGCCCCGTGGGTGGCCGGCGCCAACCTGACCAGCAGACTCCAGGCCCGCCCAGCGGCCCTCACGCACCTGCTGACGACGCTCATCGACGATCTGGGCGAACTGCACCGCGACCCACCTGAGCAGCTGCGGCAGGTGGCCGCGCCGACCCGCATCCAGCCCCGGCCCCGGATACTCACCCAGGCACTAGCCCATTCGGTGAACCACATCCACACCGCCCCCGCACAGCCCACCGAGACCGACGACCTGTGCGCGCTGCTGGGCACTCTGTCGCTGCGGCTCGCACGGCTGGCCGCCCAGCTTGACCCGCTACTGGTCACCCGAACCGGGATCGCGTTCGGAGGGCTCACACCACGCCACGTGCTGTACCCGGACTCCTCGTCCCGTCCGGTCCTGGTGTCACCTGACCTTGGGCCGGGGGGAGAACCCGTGGACATCGGAACCCTGTTCGGCCACCTGCACCTGCTGGCCCTCGACAGCCCGCGCACGGTGCGGGCGGAACTCGTCGAGGGCATCGAGGCGTGCCTTGCCGGCCGGGTGGCCGCCCACGGCACCGAGTGGAACGGCTGGCTGACCATCGTGATGACGACCTGGGCAGCCACCGCCTACGACACCGTCGTCGCCGCCCTCACACTGCCCGACGCGCTACCCCTCGAACCAGCCACCGACCAGCTATCGGCTCGTCCGCTGCCCGCCCTGGCCGACCTCAAGACCCTCACCGGCGCGCTGCGCCGCCACGGCGCCCTGGCCGCGCTGAACGCCACACTCGCCTCGCTCGCCGGCCGCCCGGCAGACCACGACGACGTCGACACGACGACCGCGCGGCGCTGAGCTCACCGTTGCGGAACCCCCGCCCACGGAAGGCGCACCTTCATGGTCACAACGCTGCACCGGGCCCCGGAAGGCCGGTCACAGCACGACAAGAGTCAAGACCCGCTCGATCGTGACTTCGATCAGCTTCGAGGCGCCGGCGGTCCGCCTGCTCGATACCCACGTCCGCCACGGCGCCGTCTGCTCAGGCTGCGGGCGGGCATGGCCGTGCCACCTGGTCCTGCTCGCCGACCACAACCTGACGCTGGTCGGCGAGACCACCCCTGCCCATGTCCCGCCGCCCGACCGCACCACCGCTTCTGCCGGCAGGTCCTGGAACCACGCGGTGTCTCCAGCCCTGCCCGTCCCGTCCGTAGCCGCTGGCTGTAGCCGAACACCCCCGGCCGCACCGCACCGTCAGCGCGAGGGCCGCTTCCCGTCCCTGCGCCAGGAGAAGTCTCTATGACCACCGCGCTCGCCGCCAGCCCGTCCGCAACGCCCGACCCGCCCGCCGAGCCGCTGCCGCAGTACATCCGGCATTACCCGGCCCTCCCGCAGTCCGTCAGGGCCGCCCGCCACGACGTCGCCGCGCAGCTCCAACGCTGGGGCCTCGACGGTTTGATCGACACCGCGACCCTCGTGACATCAGAATTGATCACCAACGCCCATGCCGCCACGCATGACGCCCGTGGTCCGCAGGGGGATGACGACACGGCGTCCCGGATCGGGATGCGCCTGACCTACAGCCACCGTGACCTGATCGTCGAGGTCTGGGACCACGGCAGCGGTCGCCCGATCCGCCCGACCGCCGACACCGACACCGAAGACGGGCGCGGCCTGCGCCTCGTTGCCGCCCTCGCCCGAGACCTCGGCTACTACCCGGTCCGAGTCCGCACCCCCGACGGCTACCGAACCAAAGGCAAGATCGTCTGGGCGGCACTGCCCCACGAGACTCCATCCATCCCGCACCTCCCGAACAGCCCGGCCGAGAACCTGCCGCGCCGCGACCCGCAGCCCCCAACCCATGAGGGCGCGCCGAATCCGGACGTTTACGACCGCGCGCTGCTGCAACGCGTCCTCGACGCACTACGCAACCTCGACGACTGGACACCGGCCACCACCCCGACCAGCTCCGTGCACCGCCCAACCGGCCCAGAGTAGGAGGCAACCCTATGAACGCCCCCGTGGACACCTCTTGCCCACCGTGGTGCGACCAGCCCGCCGGCCACCTCCACGTAGAAACAGCCGGCCCCGGCGACTACCACATCTCCGAATTCACCCTGGTCGACCTGCCGGAGATCCCCGGAATACGCGAGGGCACCGCCATCCAGGTCGCGATCGAACAGTACGTGACCTCCACGACCACCTACGACCCCTTGATCTCCCTCGGGCTCGGGGACGACGACCCCGACAGCGAGGCCCTCACCCTCGACGAAGCCGACACGCTCGCCACGACGATCAGCCGCGCCGTCACCGCGGCCCGCGACGCTCAGACACGCCAGAGCCCGAACGACGATAGTCCCGCCTGACGCCGCGGGCGCGCCACCCGCCGCCCACAACCATCACTTGGCCGGAGAGCACCCGTGACCGTCGACAGTCCCCTGACCAACAGCCCCGCCATCGACGACGTCGACCTACCAGACCAGGTCGACGCGGGCCTGCTCAGCGCGCTCGTACACGTCACGGCCCCCCGTCTGTTCGCGATCATCGCCGACCCCCCCGACCCCGCCGATATCCACGTCGTCGCCTGGGGACGCCGCTTCGACGACTACGTGGCCGTCATCGGTGCCGACGGAAAGATGAGCGGCAGCTTCTCGTCTCTGGACCGCGCCCTCTGGCTCTTCTCCTACCTCGACGCCACCGTGCGTGTCGTCTGGCACTCCCCGCCGGGGCCCACCCGCCCGCACCACTCCCGCCGACGGATCACCCGGCTACGACGCTGACGATCAACATCACGCCGACTTCCGCCGAGCCGGTCCTTCCCGCCGATCCATGCCCAGACACGACCCTGCCGCGACCGGCAGCGAACCATCGCCCCCCGCCCAGACCTCCAACGACGAAGCGACCTCGATGCGATCTCGACACACGGTCCCGCCCGCGCTCCGTCCCATCGTTCTGCTCGCACGCATGCGCGACCTCCTGCCCCCCGAAAAGCTGGCGAGCCTCCTCGCCAGCTTCACCCCGCCCCTTGACCCGACGGACCCGGACTGGACAGACCTGTGCTCGGCCCTGGAAACCTACGACCAGGCGGAACCGCTCGGGGTGAACCTGGACCAGGCCCGCTCCCAAGTCGACGCCGCCGCCACGATCCTCCACCGCGGTGCCAGCACGCCAACCCGCCACGAGCGCCAACGGCGGGGGCGCGCCCGCGACCGGGCGGGTGGTGTCCACGAGCACCAAGCGGTCTGATTCACGCGAACAGATGGACCCTCCAGCGCCGAACAGATCGCAGGGGCCCCACGGCATTTCCGCAGCTCAGCCTGGCAATGACGGTACGAAGGAAACGTTCGGCCAGCGGGGAATGACACGCACCACCACGCCAAGCGATCCTCATGGTTGGTGCCCTGTCTGGTTGAACGGGGCTCCAGTGGCTCTACCTTGCAACGGAGTGATCATTGGCCTCGGAACGCGCATCGCAGGCGAAAGCGCCGGCCGGCGCGCCGAGTAATCAGACAGCTCCTCCGAGCCCGGCGAACAAGCGATGGCTGGCGCGCCACAGGTTCGGCCGCCGGCCCCGGCCCGCCAGTGGGGAGCCCGTTACTCTGGCGATGGTCTGCCCGTTCCCAACATGGCGCGGATCGACGGCGGTCCGGCGGACAGGCCCGGAGGGGACGCGGCGTGAGTAGGCCGAGCCAGCGGGTGGAGCAGGACGAGTTGCGAGCGCGGATGCGCGCGGTCGGCATGTCGCACGACGAGATCGCGATCGAGTTCGCCCGCCGCTACAAGCTGCGTCCCCGCGCGGCGCACCGGGTCGCGCACGGCTGGACCCAGATGCAGGCCGCGAACCACATCAACGCCCACGCCGCCCACGCCGGCCTCGACCCCCGCGGCGCCGCGCCCATGACCGCACCGAAGCTGTCGGAACTGGAGAACTGGCCGCTACCGAACAGCCGCCGCCGGCCCACACCCCAGCTCCTCGCTCTGCTCGCCGAGGTCTACGACACCAGCATCCACAATTTGATCGACCTCGACGACCGCGAACACCTCACCCCCGCCGACACCCTCCTCATCAACACCACACGCAGGAGCCGTGCGGCGGGCCCGGAACGTGGATCAGCACCGGTCCTTGTTCTCCAGGACGGGTCAGGCCGGCCTCGCGGGGGCGAACGGATCGCCGTGCCTGCCCTACCAGCGGTGCCGGTCGTCAGGCTCGCGGATGTTATGGGAGCAGCGATGCGCGACATCGACCGACGAGATTTCGTCGCTGCGACGGCCGCCGCGCTCACGTTCGGGAGAACCGCTCCTGGTAGGTACGTCGACCCGGCGATCGTCGACTACTTCAGCCAGCAGCTGGAGGGGCATTACCGAGCGGACATGATGCTCGGTCCCCGCGAGCTGATCGGTACCGTTACCGCCCAGCACACGCTCATCAGTAACCTGGTGGCGACCGCACGCGGGGAGACGCGGCTGGCCCTCCTGCGATCCAGCGCGGCCTACGCCTCGCTGGTCGGCTGGCTCCATCAGGACGCCGGTGATCTTCCGAGTTCGTCCGTCTGGCGGGGCATCGCCCTGGAGGTCGCACAACGCTCCCGGGACCACCAGCTCGTCGCCTACGCGCTGCTCAACCACGCATCCGTTCGCACAGATCTTGCTGATGGTCTCGGCGCGCTCGACCTGTGTGACGCGGTCCTGTCCGAGGCCGGCCGGCTCAGCCCGAAGATGCGGGTCCTAGCGCTCCAGCAGCAGGCCCACGGCGCGTCGCTCGTCGGAGATCGTGCCACCGTCGACTCTGTTCTGGACCAGGCGGCCCCGCTCGTCGAGAGATGCGACGACGGCCTGCCGTGGGGCAACGCCTGCCGTCGCACGCCGGCCTACCTGGAGGTGCAACGCGCTACCTGCTACGGACGTTTGGGACTGGCCACGGCCGCAGCTGGCCTGTGGCAGCAGGTCTTCGCGACGACGCCTGCCCATGCCCGGCGGGACCGTGGCGTCTACCTCGCCCGGCAGGCCACCGCGTGTGTCCAGAACGGCGATCTGGGGCGCGCGGTCGATGCCGGGCGACTCGCGGCGGACTTGGCGGTGGAGACTGGGTCTGTGCGGATTCGCCGTGAGCTCGCCGGCCTGCGGCAAGCCGCGAAGCCCTGGAAGGGCACGGCCGCCGGCCGCGACCTCGACGAGATCTTCGCCCCGGAGAAGGAGACCTGACGTGGCGCCCGTGCCCGTGCCCCTGGCCGACGACGAGATCGAGGCGCGGCTGCGCGAGCTACCCGGCTGGGCCCACGTCGGCCAGGAGATCACCAAGTCCTTCCGCATCCGCTACCACGGCGGAGTCGCCCTAATCGTGCACGTCGCCGATGTCGAGCGGCTGATCGGCCACCATGCGGACATTGACCTGCGCTGGGACAGCATCCGCTTCGGGATCACCACCCACGACGTCGGGCACCGGATCACCGCGGCCGATTTCGATCTCGCGCGGCGCATCGACGCCATCGCCCAAGCCCACAGCGCGGAACCGCTCTGATACGCCTGTCCGGATCGAATCCTGGTGACAGAGATGGCGAGGGTGCGGTGTTCACATTTCCATGGAACGCCTCCGGCATCGCGCTACGGGCTGGTGAACGTGATCGTCCGGCGGATGGTCCAGCGGTAGGTGTGGCCTTCGCGTCGTAGTTCGAGCAAACTGACGCTGGTTACGGGGACTGTGATCGGCGGGATTCGACGGAGTTCCGTGAGGCGATGGATCACTTCGGCGACCGGCGGGGTGGCGTTGCAATACGTCACGCTGATGTGCGGCTTGAACCTTGCTGGTTCGGTGGGGACTTGGTCGGCGCCAAGCTCGGTGGCGATGGCCTCGCGCAAACGCTCGCGGACGTCGGCGACTGGACCCCAGGGCGCGGCGCGGAGGAATGTGCCACCGGGGTAGGCGGCTATGGGGCCAACGGTCAGCGTGAAGGGCTCGATGTCGGCTGTGCGTGCGGCTGCTTGCTCCCCGATGCGTGCGGCTGTCTCGATGTCGACCTGGTCGGGGAAGCCGACGCCTTGTACGGTCATGTGGATGCCGTCCGCGGGTACCGGGTCGAGATAGTTCAGGTCCGCAAGCGCCTTCTGGGGGTAGGCGACGTGGTCGCGGAGGGCTTGGTCGTCAAAGACGACGTACCAGGTGAGGTAGTTACGTCCGGGGCGGTGGCCGGGTCGCCAGTACCAGTGGTTGGCCATCTGTTCCGTGCGTTGGAAGGCTTCCCAGTCGTCGGCGTCGACCTGACCCTCGTGAGAGTGCGGCACGCTGCCAGGCTAAAGGCTGTTGCTGCCGGGCAGTCCGACCGGGCCTTGGCGATCTTCCAGCGGGAACTGAGACCCGCAGAGTTCTCCCTCCGGGACTACGGCTACTTCCAGGCGCTGATGACAGGCGTTCTGGCCGACCTCGGTGAACCGGACGAAGCCGCGGCCGTCGGCGCGCAAGCGCTCAGCATCGCCCAGATCACGGGTTCCCTGCGCACCTGGACCGAAGTCAGCCGCACGGTTCACGTACTCACGCCGTGGGTGGCGCGGCCTTCGGTGCGCGATCTGAAAGACGCTACGGTGACGGCCGCTCTTCCGCTCGCAGGCGCTCACAGGCCCAGTCCGCCACTGTAGGGATGACCAACGCCTGCCAGATCTGGGTCTGGGGGTCGGCTTAGGTCGGGTCGTCGTGGACGGCGAAGCCGTGCTGTGCCCCGTCTACCGTGATCAGGCGGGCCTCGCCTCCGAACCGGCCCACGGCCGCCCGCGAGCTGTCCACGGGGATGAAGGTGTCCTTCGTGCCGTGCACGATCAGCGTCGGTGCGGTGACATCACCGAGTTCGCGGTCAGGGCGCAGGTAGAAGACCTCGTTGAGCAGCGGCCGACCGAGCCGGAACGTCGGCGAGTGCTCCAGGTATCCGTCCTGCGTCAGACGCTGCCTCGCGTCCTCATCGATCTGGTCGTCATGCCAGTAGGACTTCTGGTCGATGAACCGGTTCTTGTAGTCCAGGAGAGGATTGAAGAGCACCAGACCGCGAACCTGCTCGGGATGACGGGCGGCGAACAGCGCGGATATCCCGCCGCCGAAACTGGCACCCACCAGCACGACCGCATCTGTACCGACCGCACCCGCGGCATGCGAGGCAGCGGCCCGGATGTCGCCGAGTATCCCGGCGATCGTGAGGTTCTCCATCCGCCCCGGGCTCTCGCCGTGCGCTCGGAAGTCGAACCGCAGGGACGCGACTCCGGCATCAGCCAAGCCGTCCGCGAGGCGCGTGAAGAAGCCACCCTCCTCGCGGGTCACACCCCCACCGTGCACCAGGACCCGACGCCCAACGGGGCGCCCGACGGTTGCAGCAGGCTCCCAGCCAGCAGCAGTCCGTCAGGACTGCGGAACGTCACGGCCTGTTCGAGATCTCGGGTCACGTCACTCCTTTAGCCGCCGTTGGCTCTGCCCGCCAGCCGCCGAAGTTCTGCTCGCGCTCGACCGTCATGAGCCGTGGATGTTCAGACGTCCTCCGCGCCCGTCGCCGCGAGCGACACCATCACATCACGGCCGCCTGTCGCCCGTATGGCTGCGACGAGCTAACCAGCGGCGAGCGTGCCTTCCGTGAGACGTCGACCCGCACAGGCCAGTACACCCCGGCAACAGGCGGCACAGACCGCCGCGCCGGGTAGCACTACGAGCTCCCACGAGGAGGCGAACGGATCACCGCCACCGAGACGAACATGACGACTCGCCGGAATGCTTTCGGGCAGGTCAGCGACCATGCGCGCCCCGAATCAGATGTTCGTTCCGGAGGGAATGACCGTCGTGTGGGTCGCTTGGGACGCTGAAGGCGTTCAGCGTCGGCGCGGCAACTCGCCGTCGCCCAGGCGGCGGTCAGCTGGCCCGTCGCCGTACGCGCCTACGTCGAGAAGGACCTGATGATCGCATATTCCCCATCCGTCCCCGCCGTCGATCCCGCAGAGCGGTCCGTCGGCGACGAGGAGTCTTTCCACAGTGATGAACCTGTGGTCTTCACCGACGGGCACCACTTCAACCTCGCCGTGTCCTCGGACCTGGAGACAGTCGCCTCAGCGGCAACCGGCCCACTGTCAGTGATCCTTCAGGTCACCAAAAGATGCAACTTCGACTGCTCGTTCTGCTCCGAGACGTTGCAGGAGCCCGACCCCAACCTGGCCGCGCTGGAACGGGTGCGGGACAACCTGACCGGGGTGCCCCGGGTGTTCCTCAGCGGCGGCGAGCCGCTGCTGCGCCGGGACATCGTCGACATCGTCGACATGTTCGCCGGCACGGTGATCGGCCTGCCGACGAACGCGACGCGCGGCCTCCAGCACGCCCACGCTCTGGCCGGCAAGGTCGCGTTCGTCAACGTCGGGCTGGAGGGACCGCGTGCGACGACGAACCGGGTCCGCGGCGACTACGACAAGGTCATGGAAGGAGTGCGCGCGTTCCAGGACGCGGGCCTGCCGCTGTCGCTGTCGGCGGTCGTCTACCGCTCGACGCTGACAGCGCTGCCGTTCACCCTCCAGATCGCCGACGTGCTCGACGCCGGGAAGCTCAAGCTGATCCTCCCGCTACGCAAGGGCAACGCGCTCGATCTCGCCGACCACGAGTTCCTCTCCGTCGAGGAGGCCACGGCGGCGTTCGAGCGGCTGGCCGAGCTACGCACGGCGCACGACTGGCGGCCGGCGGTGCGGCTGACGGCCTGGACCCCGGACACCGAAGGCCACATGATCGTGGTCAGCCCGCGGGGGTCGGCGAGTGCCTGGCCGGTCTACGACGCCCCCGACCTGCTGGAACCGTTGGGCAACCTGCTCGACGAGCCGATCAGCCAGATCTGGGCGCGATACCGGTTCAAGCGCAACCACTACGCCAAGTACCTGGGCCGCTCGATCCACACCGTCAGCCGCACCGGCCGGCCCCCGACGGCGCGCCGCTCGTTGCGGATCACGCATGCGTGAGGCGACCAACCTGAGCTGGACCGACACCCCCTTCGGCGGCGCACGGCGGCCGTTCGCCGACCGGACCTCCCTGCTGGCCGCCTTCTCGGTCAACGCGACAGACCGCTCGCTGGTCGCCGCCGCGGCCGTGTACCTCCCGCTGCCACGGACACGCTCGCTGACGGTGACCGACACGACGGTGCGGTTCGGCTTCCACGCCGTCGCCGCCGAGGAGCCCGCGGAAACCTCTGCCGTCGTTGCCTCGATCGACGCGCAGCTTGTCCAGGCCCGACGTCAGGCAACGATCCTCGCCGGCCACCGGCTCGGCGACCAACTCACGGCCCTGACCGCCGCCGGCGCCGGACAACCCACACGAGGGATCACCGCCGTGCATGCCGCGTGGCACAGCCAGCCCTCGGAACGCGGCCTGGCTCGCATTCATGACACCGGCAGCCAACAGGGCCCGGTCACGCTGGCGGACATCTGCGCCGGCTACGACCTCCACGCCCTGCCCGCCGATGTCTCTCCGGCTGGGGCTGACGGGTTCCGGACAGCATCACTGATCCTTCGGCCGCTCGTCGCGTACGCACTGGCGATCGCACTGATCGCCGCGAGGAACGCGGACCACTACCAATGGGACGCCCTCCACCTCGACGCCGTCGTCGAGGCCGCCGCCTGGGACCAGCTCCCCGACCTGCCACCGCGCCTCCCATGACCGGCGCAGGCGGCACGTCCGACCCGACCCGGCACCCATTTCCGCGTACCGTCCCCGCCGATCGCGGCGACCAGCTGCTGGTCGCGGAAGGAACTCGCTGATGCTGCGTAACTGCCTGGTCGTCGCGGTCGAAGGCACCCACGCCTCCGGCAAAACCACCCTCACCCACGCCCTCGCCGCCTACTACCGGGAACGTGGCGTCCACGTCGCCTGCGTCCCCGAACCGGCGCGGAACAGCCCGTTCATCGAAGAGATCGTCGTACACGGCCGCGGCGAGTTCGACCTGGAGACCGAGGTCGACCTGTTCGCCGCCCAGCTGTCCAGCCAGCTGCGCACCGCCCGCCAACACACGATGATCATCGCGGACAAGACGATCGCGAACGTCCTCGCCTACGCCTGGCTGGTCCTGCCCGGCGGCCCGGATGGACCCCACGCCCCCGTCCTCCACGCGATGGAAGCCTTCTGTCGAGCCTGGGCATCTGTCTACGACGCGGTGTTCTACTGCTGCGACAAGTTCGACCAGCACCAGATCGGCGACCCCTACCGTTCCAAAGTCCTCGACATCCAGCCCGCCGCCGACCGGGTCGTGCGCAGCATCTGCGCCACCGTAGGGCAACGGATCTACGACATCCCGCCGAACATGTCCACCAGCGCGCGGGTCGGCTGGATCGCCGAGCAGCTCACCGCCCTCGGCCTCGATCCGACCAGCCGCTGACCGCCTCCTCAGCACAGCCGGGAGATACTTCCACCATGGCGTACCGCAGCGTCATTGACGTTATGCTCCTGCTCGTCCGGGGCGGCGAGGTTCTGCTCGCGCTGCGATCCGGCACGGGATTCGCTGACGGCTGGTGGAACGTCCCGTCAGGAAAAGTCGAAGACGGCGAGGATGTTGCCGCCGCGCTATGCCGCGAGACCCGCGAGGAAATTGGCCTTCATCTCGATCCTGTTTCGCTTACCCTCTCTTCGACGGTGCACTTCCGGAACGAGCGCGGGGAAGCGCGTCTTGGCCTGTTCTTTCAGCCGGCGCGCTGGGACGGAGAACCCGTCAACGCGGAACCCCACAAGTGTGCGCGGATCGCCTGGTTTCCCCTCGACGAAATTCCCGATAGCACGTATCCATACACTCGCGTCGGCATCGAGCTCTACAGACGGCGGGAGAATTTTGCCATCTCCGGGTGGGAGGCATAGAAAGTTCGCCACGACGGTACCCGGACCGCTTGCCAGCGAGCCAGCTGATCCTCCTTGCGAAAGCGTGGATCGAACATGTTCCGACCATCGCAACCAGGGAGAGGGCCGGCGAGTCGCGGTCCGACCCTCCCTAGTCTCATCCTGCTCCCGAACGTTTCCCGCGTGTTGACCATCCCTAGCGGTAACGATCTTCCTTCGCGTGAGGCATCTGCCCAGCTCACGGCGCTCTGCGGCCCCGAACCGAAGCTTCCCACTGAAGGGAATGTTTCGTGCCCGTCTGCCGGGGATAGTGGCGTCACCTCGCGAGTTTCTCGTCCCGGTCGGTGAGCCACCCGGGCGAGCGCTGCGCTGGTGCGCGCTGTGCCCTTCGACCGGAAGGTTGGAATCTTCGCGAATCACGTGAGCGTTTCCTGACCCGTCACTCGAACGACTCCTGTCCGAGTGAATGAGAGTATTCAAGTGCTGGAGAAAGTCCTTAACCGGCCACGTCTTTCTCTGGTCCGCGGCGCTCGACGTCGAACGGAGTCCAGGGTGCATTGACATAGGCGGAGCCTCGCAGCCGGTACCTACCCTGATTGCGGCCGGGCCTTTCTCTGCTGCGCCCTCCGGCCGCTCTCGCCTCGCGACCGGGATGAGCCAGGTCGATCGCTCGCCGCGTTTCGACGTATGACTATCGAGAGGGACGAGGATGAGTATGCGGGTGTTTCATACCGTCGTGGTGGGTGCCGGCCCCGGCGGGTTGATGGCAGCCTACCGATCTGATGTGCCGGCTCCTGGCCTTCTCCTCCTCGACGGAGGTGACGATGTGGAGGATCGGGTGAGCGCCCTGGGTTTCGATAGTCGGGGCGACGTGGTGACCCGGGGTTTTGGTGGTGCCGGGCTGTTCTCGGACGGCAAGCTGTGCTTGTCACCGCGGATCGGGAGCACGGTCAGCCATAGATTCCCTCCTTCTCACGTGTCCGCGCGGCAGCACGCGATCGATGAGGTTCTTCGCTCCGGCGAGCGGGCCGGCCTGCACGGCGGGGATGCCGAAGCCGCGGCAGATTTCGAGAAACGCGCGAAGGCCGCGGGATTGGAATATGTTCATTATCCGGTCCGTCACGTCGGGACCGACCAGTTGCCGCGGATGCTCGGCCGGTTGCGGACGCGTCTGGCGGCGAGGGCGACGATCGTCTGCCGTACGAGGTGTATCGGTATCCGCCCGTCGGGACGTTCCGATTTCCGGTGGGAGCTGGAGTTGGATGGCCCTGGGGTCAGGCGGGTCCAGGCTGTCAACGTTGTCCTGGCCCCGGGGAAGGTCGGTGCATCGTGGCTCGGGGATGTGGGTCGGGAGCTGGGCCTGGGCCGCGACGAAGCCCAACCGAAGATCGGGTTCCGGTTGGAGGGCGCGAAGGAGTTCCTCGGGCCGCTGCTGGAGATAGCCACCGACCCGAAGGTCATCTGGTCCGGGCCCGAGGGGGTTGAGGTTCGGACCCACTGCGTGTGCTACGGCGGCGACGTCGTCGCGGCCGACTATCACGGGCTGACCCTGGTAGGAGGTCATGCGACCTCAGCGCATGCCGAGAACCGCTCCAACAGCGCCATTATTGCGACGGCAGGGCGGAGGTTGCCCCTCACCGCCGACGATGCCCGCGGGCTCGTGGCCGCGATCAACCGCCGCCACGGTGGGCTGGTCGGCCAGCGGCTCGGCGCCTTCCTTCCGAACACGTCTCTGCCCTCCGGCCAGGCGATATACGAGTTTGTGCCGAGTCTGCCCGACGTCGCACCAGGCGACTTCACCGCCGAGTTCCCGCCAGCGATCGTGAGCGCGCTGCGAACCTTTCTGTTCCGGCTTTCTGCCCTGTGTCCCGGGGTTCTGCATCCGGATAACTTTCTCTACGGGCCCGCGGTGGAACGGTGGGCATCACGTTTCACGGTTACCGACGAGATGGAAGCGCCAGGCCAGCCGGGACTGTATCTCGTGGGCGACGGCCCCGGGCTGACCGGTGGCATCATCGGCGCGGCGGAAACAGGCTGGCTCGCGGGTGACGCCATTACTGCGCAGACACGCCGTTAGAGCGCTTTACGCCGAAGCCTGTCGGCGTCTTCACACCGGAGGACTGCTATGGCGGAAACCATGGACTCCAATTTCGTACCGACCGAGCTGACAGCTAGTCATGCACCGCTCTGGACGGGTCGACAGCTGCGTCCAGATACCTACGTCCAGCGGATCGACGACGCGCACCGCGCCGATCTGGCCGCGGCGGTGCGTGCAGCGAGCGGCCGGTGGGAATCCCGGGACCTGTTCCACGACCGTGACCTGACGGACCGGGATGTCCCCTTGCCGCACCTGGACGCGCCTCTCGCCGCGCTCGCCACGGCCGTCGCCATGGGACACGGCTTCGCCCTACTCCGGGGCTTACCGGTGGAGGATCTCGACGACCGCGAGTGCCTCGTGCTGATCCGCGGCATCACCGCCCGGCTGGGACGGATCGCGACCCAGAGCCGCGACGGGCAGCTTGTCCGTCGCGTTCGGGCGAGCGGCCAGCAGCTCGGTGACGGCCGGGTACGGGGACACCAGACCGCCGAACGGTTGTGGTTCCACACCGACGGTGCCGACGCGACGCTGCTGCTGTGCCGGCGTGCCGCGGACCGAGGTGGGACGAGCCGGGTGGCGTCTGCTGCGGCCGTGCACAACGCGATGCTCGCGAGCGCGCCGGACCTCGTCGCCGAGCTCTACCGGCCGTTTCACTTCCACATGGCCGGCGGAAACATCCCCGGTGGCCCACCGACGTTCATCTCGCCGATCTTCTGCGTGTACCGCGGGCGTTTCAGTGTCCGCTTCGTCCGGCACACGCTCCTGGAGACGCCGAAGGTCACCGGTGTGCCGCTGTGTCCGCGCGCCCGCGCGGCGTTCGACCTCCTTGACGAGGTCGCCGACCAGTTGGCCTGCGACATGGAACTTCAGCCCGGTGATCTCCAGGTCGTCCACAACCAGTGTGTTCTGCATTCCCGCACGGCCTACACCGATGCGCCCGACCTCCGACAGGCCCGCCACCTGCTGCGCTGCTGGATCACCCTGCCGGGCGCCGACCGCAGGCCCGGCGCCGTCGAGCAGGGCCTGCGACGTGGCTGGCTCACCGACGATCTACAACGTGCTGCCGCCGCCACCTGGGCACCTCCCACCGCCGCCGATGGTCTCGCGGACGGCGGCACGTGAGCGGCCTCCAGGCGTGGCGGCAGGAGATCACTGTCGCCCTCGACCGGCTGGCCCGTGATCGCCGCGCCCGACCCGCGGTGATCGACTCCGAGGGTGCGCGCACCTTCGGCCAGCTCCACCGGGACGCCCACCACAAGGCTCGCGATCTTGGCGGTGAGGACTGCCGTGGCCGGCTGCGTCCCGTCACCGCCCGGTCGGACGCGGACTTCTTCGTCGAGGTGTTCGCCACCTGGCTGGCTGGCGGAATCCCCCTGCCGCTGCCCGCCCGTGGGGCCGCGGTGTCGACACCGGATTTCCCGCGCGCTCCGGCCGGCGGATGCGAGCCGTGGAAAGCGATCGTCGGCGTCCGTGACGGTCTCTACCGCCTTCTCGTGACCCATGGGGAGCCCCCGAGCGTCCCGCGCAAGGCGCTCGCGCTCGGCATGCGCCCTGGCGGGCGAGCGTTGATCGGCTCTCCGTTGCACCTCAACGGTCCGTTCGAGTTCGCCGTTCGGCAGATCCTGCTCGGCGGCACTGTCGTGATCTGCCCGGTTTTCACCCCGCAGGTGTGGGTCACCTACGCGGGCCGCCACCGGCCGACCTGGGCGTTCCTCGTGCCCACGCAGCTGCGCCGGCTGCTCGACGACGCCGGCGAGGCCGCCGTCGCCCAGGCCGCATCGTCGGTGGACCGGCTGGTCTACTCCTCCCAGCCCTGCCCACCCGACCTCCGCGGTCGTCTGCTCGCGTTGCTGGGCGCCGACCGGGTCGCGGAGTACTACGGCACCGCCGAGTACGACGGCACGCTGCGCGTCGGAGCCGCCGACGGTGGCGTTCCGATCGACGGCGCCGAGATACGGATCACCGGGCCGCAGCGGGCGCCGGTCCCGGCGGGGACGGTCGGCACGATCGAAGGGCGAAGCCGCGTGGGGCTCGCCAGCCACCCCCTTCCCGGGGCATGCCCGCCGCCCGATGCCTGGCAGACCGTCGGTGACCGCGGCCACCTCGACGGCACCGGACGGCTGCATGTCGCCTCCGTCGCCGTGCCGGGACGGGCGATCGTCGGGGGCATCAACGTCGCCCTCACCCACGTCCGTGGCGTGCTCGCCGCTCACCCGGCGATCAGCGACTGCACGGTGGCGGTGGTCCCCGACGCCGTCTACGGCCATCGTCTGACCGCCCACGTGCGCACCCGGCATCCGACGCTGACGGCCGAGGAGATCCACGCCTACTGCTCCGAGCGCCTCGCCGCGCACGAACGTCCGAGCCACCTCGACCTGACCCTGTCCAGCCCGCCGGAGGCCGCTGCCCATGCCGTCGACCTGTGACCTGTGTGACGCCCTCGACCCGGCCGTCAGTGACTGCACGCTGCAACGGCACCTGAACGCGGCGCAGTCCCGCGTCGTCGCGGCGAACGCGCACGCCGCCGCGATCCCCACCATCGGGGCGTACGTGGCCGGCTACCTGCTCCTCGTCCCCCGAGGCCATGTCCTGTCCCTGGGCGCACTCGACCGCAATGCCCGAGCCGGTGTCGACGCGCTGATGCGGGAGATGGCCGCCCGGCTCGCCGATCGGTACGACAGCCCCGTGCTGGGCTTCGAGTACGGCCTGAACGCCGCCGGGCAGCGCCGGATCGAACACGGCCACCTTCACCTGCTGCCCACCGCGGCGAACCTGCACGGCTGGCTGGCAGGCCGACTCGCCGGCTATCCCATCGCTTCCCTCGCCGACCTGCCCGCCGACCCGGCCCACTCCTACATCCTGGTGCGTGATCAGGGCGGTGCGTTGACCGTCTACCCGGTCCCCACCGACACCCATCCCCGCATTCGGCTGCGGCACGTCGTCGCCGCGCTCGACCCACGTCTGGACGGGAACGACTGGGACTGGGAGAGCGATCCTCACGCCGGTCTCATGCGCCGCACCGTGGACGATCTCGCTCCCGCGACCAGCCGGCCGCTGCCATGACGATCCCGTGGACCCTTCCGGCTCTCTGGCAGCGCATCGCCGCGCAGCAGCCCCACCAGATCGCGCTGATCCACGGCGATCAGGCGTGGACGTGGGCGCAGTTCGACGCGGCAGCAGCGGCCCTCGCCCACGCCCTACGCCGCCGTGGAGTGCAGGCCGGCCAGGTCGTCGCCCTCTGCCTGCCCAACCTCCCCGAACACCTTGTCAGCCTCGCCGCCGTGCTCCGTCTCGGCGCGACGCCCGCGCAGCTCAACCCCCGCTACCGCGCCCGCGAACTCGACCAGCTTCTCCGCCTGCTCCAACCCGCCGCAACGATCGTCGATCCGGTCCAGGTCCCTGACACCGCAACGCTCCACGCCCGCGCCCAACCTGGGCACGACACACCGATCCGCCCCCTCGACGGCCACAGGCTGCTCCTGACAACGGCGGCCCCGCAGGCATCGCCGCCGCTGGCGCACGAGCCACCACCACCCTTGATGATCAAATGTACGGGTGGGACCACCGGCACCCCCCAGGCCGTGCTCTGGCGCGTCGCCGACCTCCTGGACAACCTCAACGCCCACAACCCCTGGGCCCGCCACGACCTGTCCCGCTCTCCCATTCGGACGGCGTCCCTGACCCTGGCCGACGCACGCATCGTCGTCGCCAGTCCCCTCAGCCACGGCTCGGGTCTGACCCGCGCGATGGGCGCGCTCTGCGCCGGCGGTACAGTGATCACCCTGCCAGGGTCGTCCTACGACCCCGACAGAGTGCTCGACACGGTCGCGGCGCAGCGCGCCGACACCCTCGCCATCGTCGGCGACGCCTACGCACGACCGCTCACGAGCGCCATCCGCGCCCGCCTCGGCGCCGACCTGTCCGCACTGCGGACGGTCACCTCCTCGGGCGCGCCGTGGACGGCCCAGGCCAAGACCGAACTCCTCGCCCTGGTCCCACACCTGCGCCTGGTCGAAACCCTCGGTGCCACCGAGGCCACCGGCCTGGGATCATCCCTCGCCCGCCTCGGAGACGTACCCGCGACCGGGTCCTTCGACCTCGGCCGCCACGCCCGGGTGTTCCACGCCGATGGAACCCCCACCGCCGTCGGCGAGACGGGGCAGGTCGCGGTCCACCGGCCGCTACCCGTCGGTCTGCACCCCCACGGCACGCTTCCTCCACACCGCTACATCCACGCCGACGACGGCCGCACCTACCTCCTGTCCGGGGACCTCGTCCGGCTTCAGACCGGCGGGAGGATTGCCCTGCTCGGCCGGGAGCAGGACTGCATCAACACTGGCGGGGAGAAGGTGTACGCCCCCGACGTCGCCGCCGTCCTCCTGGCCCATCCCCATGTCGCCGACATCGCGGTCCTCGCTGTCCCCGACACGCGGCTCGGGAGCGCCGTCGGCGGTCTCCTCCAGCTCCACGCCGGCGGCACACTCGCGCAGGTACTGGGCGACATCCGTGGCGACCTCGCCGGCTACAAGATTCCACGGGTCGTGCGGGTCGTCGCCGTCATACCCAGGACCCCGGCGGGGAAGGTCGACCTCGTCCGCGCCCGCCAGCTCCTCAGCGACCAGGAGGCCAGTTCATGACATCACCCGCCACCGCGGCGTGGGCTGACCTCATCACGCTCGCCGAGCAAGAACAGCACGCACTCCTCGCCGCCCTGACCCGCCTTGTCACCGACCCCCGCCTCGAAGCCCAGGTCGCCGCAGCCCTGAACTACCCCGACTGGCCGCTACCCCTCACCCTGCTACCGCACCGAGCAGCACGCCTCACCGTCAGCGCACCCGAACTCGCCACCTACGCGTCCGTCTCGACAGCCGCAACGAGCGAGGTCCTCACCACCCTGAACCGATGGGGCTGGCCGTCTCCCGCCTCCCGCGCCGCGAGTGACGCCGCGTGGCTTCTCCTCCAACACGCCGACGCCGAAACCGAGGCCCGCCACGACCTCCTCCGCGACCTGGCGTGCACGTGGCAGCGCCGCGGGGCCGACCCTCGACAGCTGGCTCTCCTGACGGACCGGGACCGTTCCCTGCGCGGCGAGGAGCAGCTGTACGGAACGTTTGTCCTCATTCGTGACGACCGCCCCCGCTTCGTCTATCCGACTGCCGATATCAACCGCCTTGATGACCGGCGGCGTCGGATCGGACTGCCGAGCCTGGCTGACGACACGCCCTACGCCTACTGCCCGATCACGCCCTACCGGCAGGCCCGCAGCGCACCCGTCAACCCCTGGACACCGACCACCAGCGCCGTCCCCCAACCCTGGCGCACCCAACAGCGGACACCACCAAGCCCCGCGGGCGACGCCACCCCCCGCCACGGCGTCTACCTCGCGGCGACGCTGCGCGACCGAGACGAGATCCGCCGTATCCGCGCC
>NZ_CAAAFR010000160.1:0-4963 GCF_900634745.1 Protofrankia symbiont of Coriaria ruscifolia | reverse complement strand
ATGCCGTCGAGCGTGGAGGCGCACCCGGGGTCACACCCGGGTCAGGATCGAGTTGACGCTGATGGGGCGTGCGACGCTGGCCGGTCGGCTTTCTTGGGCAGCGCTGGCGATGGCGCGGACCTACAGACGCTCCGAGGTCGCCCGGTACTTCACCGGCTTGGGTCAGGTTGACTCCCGCACCCCACCCACCTGCCTCGATGGAATCCCGACAGTGGCGCCTATCCGACGTCAACGTCAGTTGCGACGCGGTCATCGGCCGCGAGACGCGGCCTGACCAGCGCGCCACCAGCGTCTGCATCAAGCGCCTCGGACTTCCGGGCGCGGCCGGCATGATCACGGCCTGGTCGGCGGCAGCACTACGGAGGCGAGTCACCTGCGCCGCGGTGGTCGCCGAACGATCCTCCCCTCCCCAGTGGAACATTCGGGTCGCTGGCGCGGTCTTCGGGCAGGTCAGCGGCGGTACGGGCTGTGGAAGCGGACCGTCCCTTCGTGGGGAATGACCGTCGCGCGCCCGCGAGGGATGCTGAGGGCGGTCAGCGTGGGATCTACGCCGGCAGTTGTAAGACCGTTACCGTTGTCGTACCGATCGGGTCTTGCGGGGAGCGGGTCTCCGGGGCGGTGAACGGCCAGATGTGCGAGGGGTGAGTGGCGTCGCTATGAGTGAGCCCGGCCAGCGGGCCGACCAGGACGAGCTGCGAGCGCGGATGCGTGCGGCCGGGATGACGCACGACGAGATCGCCGTGGAGTTCGCCCGCCGTTTCAAGCTGCGGCCCCGCGCCGCCCACCGCGTCGCGCATGGATGGACTCAGCAGCAGGCTGCGAACCACATCAACGCGCACGCCGCCCGTGTCGGCCTTGACCCGCACGGCAGTGCCACCATGACTTCGCCGCGGTTGAGCGAGCTGGAGAACTGGCCCATCCCGCGTCGTCGACGCCCAACACCCCAGATGCTCGCTCTGCTCGCCGAGGTCTACGGAACCGGCATCCAGAATCTCGTTGACCTCGACGACCGTGAGCATATGCCCGTCACTGACATCCTCCTGCTCGGCCGAGCAGGAGCGACCCGCCGAAGCGGGGGCAATGATGTCGTCGGGCGCGATGTGGCCATTTTGGATCTTCCGGCGTTTGCTGGATCGGGATTTACGGTGCGACGTACCAGCGGTCGCGATCTTGTGACTGGCATGGTGATCGGGTCCGTAACCAACGGGGAGGAGAACGCCGAGCGAATCCTAGCGTGGCAGGTGGGTCAGGCGATTCTTGACCGAGATCTCAGCCAGGACAATCGGGGTTTCCACGGCTATGTCGCCGCCGCCCTGGAAACGTTGGTGCCACCGCCTGCGGTCGGAGAATCTGACCCGATTGCTGTCGCAGCACGCCGCCAGCACCGTGCGCCTGAAAGTGAGCCAGCTTGGTCGGAGCGACCAAGCGTTGTACCCACCTCCGCGCTGTGGGCGGCGGCGCAGCAGTCCGCCCATCTGAGCTTCGGCGCATACGACGGCGGGTCTAGCGCGGCAGTTGTTGACTCTCTGCGGGAAGACGTTCGGCGGCTCGCCACCGACTATGTGGCCACCTCGGACCTGTCGCGCATCCTTGGTGAGGCGCTACTCCTTCGGGAACAGTTGGCCGCGTTGCTGAGCCCGAATCGGCCCCGCCCGCGTCGGGCACATGACCTGTACGTCTTGATGAGCGCAACGTGCCTGCTTCTGGCGTCGATCTCCCACGACCTTGGCGCACGTGATGCCGGCATGATGCAGGCGCGATCCGCCGAGGTATTCGCCGATCTCGCAGACTATCCCGAGCTTTCTGCGTGGGTGTTGTGCACCATGGCAATGATCGATCTGTGGCGCGACCGTCCTCAAGCCGTCCTGACTCACGCCGCCAGAGGCCAAGCGCTACCGGCCGTCGGTGTAGGCAGACTGCGGCTGAAGGCCCTTGAGGTTCGTGCCCTCGCCGAACTGGGTGACACGTCGGCCGCCACCACGCTGATGCAGCAGGTCCTGGACGATCGAGAACGCCTCAGCCAAGGCTCGATCGCCGACCTCGGTGCGATGTTCTCTTTTCCAGAGACCCGCCAGCACTACTACGCAGCGGTCGTCTACACCCAGCTCGGAGACTGCCCCGCAACGGAGCGGTCGGTCGTGGCTGCCGGGTACGGCGACGAGCCGCCAGTCGCGGCTGGTGCGTGGCCGGTCAGCTGGGCGCTCGGTCGCGCCCAGCTTGCCCTAGCCAGACTCCGCCACGAAGGTAGCGGGGGCGGGCCGGAGGCCGCCGAGCACGCACTCAGCCCCGTTCTCGCGCTACCGCCAGCACTGCATGTCAACCAGGTTGGCCAGCTTCTCGCGAAGATCGATCAGCGTCTGACCGCGACCGAGTTCCGGGGTAACGCCACCGCGCAGACCCTTCATGAAGCAATTCACGATCTTCTACGTGTCCGCGGCGGGGTGGTGGCGGCCTGATGACCATGCGTCCTGGAACGCTCGCCACGTCACATCGCCTGCTGGCGCCCCGCATCGCGTACGTGGTCGGGACCCGCAGCCCGGCCGGCGAGGCGAACCTGATCCCGGTCTCGAACGTCACGTCCGTCTCCACTGATCCTGAACAGGTACTGCTCGCCATCTACAAGAACTGGACGACCTACGACAACCTCAGCGTGGCGAGTGGGTTCACCCTGTCGGTGCCTTCGGCTGACCAGCGAGAAGGAGTATGGAAGCTCGGCGCCCGGTATTCGCGCTACGACTTTCCCAACCGGACAGCGAAGCTGCATGCCAGCAAGGTGCGTCTGACCGACGACGCGGACTCGTTCGGTCCGATCCTGTCTGACGGGCTGGGATGGCTGTCCTGCCGGATCGTCCAGCGGCTCGATGCCGGAGGCAACCACGGTATCTTCATCGGCGAGGTCGTACACGTCGAGTTCAACGACGATGTGTACGCAAGCGACGGAACACCCGTCGTCAACCCGCGTCCGCTGATGCAGGTCACCGGGAACCTTTTCACCACGGCCGGCGGTACCAGCTCCATTCCGTTCGGCCAGTGACAATATGATACGAGCGGCGGTCTTTGACTGTGACGGCGTGCTGGTCGACTCCGAACGAATCAACAACGAAGTCCTCGCCGACCTGGCCACTCGGGCTGGCATCCCCACCAGCTTCGCCGACAGTGTTCACAGATATATGGGTAGGTCTACCCCTGAGTGTGTGACCGACATGGAGAACGCGCTCGGGTGTCCCATCGGTTTCGACCTTGCTGCCGAATACGAACGCCTGACTTTGCAACGCCAACGCAACGACTTACAAGCAGTTCCGGGAGTACGGGACCTGCTGGACCGGCTCGCCCATACGGCGGTGCCCGTGTGTGTTGCCTCCAGCGGCACGCCGGACGAGATCACGTCCCGCTTGGCCGCCACCGGGCTGGCCGGATACTTTGGCACGCACTGCTACAGTGCGTCTGCGGTCGCCCACGGCAAGCCCGCACCAGATGTTTTTCTCCTCGCCGCCGAGGGTATCGGCGTCGACCCGGCCGACTGTGTCCTCATCGAGGACAGCCCGTACGGCGTTCAAGGCGGTAAGGCTGCCGGCATGACTGTGATCGGCTACGCGACGCTCGCCGCACCGAGCACTCTGCGGGCTGCCGGGGCTGACCACATCGTGACGAGCATGGCAGAGGTCTCGACACTCCTCGAAACGATGATCATCGTCGCCGCTGGTGGTCTCGACGGCTCTGCACAGCCACATCCGTGACCGCTCAGGGAATGAGGGCCGATCCGCGGTTCATCGCCGGCGGGTCAACGCAGCCCGCTCCTGGTGGAGGAGCGGCGCTCGTTCCCGGGCTCGTGGCTGTGACACGCGTGTTCGTTACGGGTCCTTTCAGAGTGGCCAGGGTGGGCCCGGTGAGCGTGGCTGGGCGGTCGGACACGCCGATGCCTCCACGGTGGGATCGGACGGCCGGTGTCCTATGCTGACATCTCGGGTCGGCCACAACATCTGGCGTTGATCGGGATGTGATGGTGCTACCTGTTGTGGTCATCTCCGGATGTGGGTATGCGGAGTCAACGTGTCGATCGAGAGGAACGTGTCGTGGTTGACGCAACATCAGCGATGGGAACCCGGCCGCCCGGTGGCGTGGCACGGCGCGCGCCACGGCGTCGCGAGTCCGTGACGAGGTCGTTCACGGTCGGCGGCGCCTACGGTTTCATCATCGCGTCCCTGCACGCTGACGGTTCGCTGGCGGACGTCAATCTGATCATGGCGAAGCAGGGGTCGACGCTGCGTGGGATGACGGAGACCGTCTCGTTGGCGATCTCGACGGGTCTGGCGCACGGCGTGCCGCTGGTGACGTTCGTTCGGCAGTTCACAGACCTGCGGTTCGAGCCGGCGGGGCTGACCGACGACGCGGAGATCCCACAGGCCACGTCGATCATCGACTATGTGGTGCGGCGTCTGGCCTTGGATTTCCTGCCGTTGGCGGAGCGCGCCGCGTTGGGTGTGCTCACGCCATCGGAGCGCGCCGAGGTCGCGACCGGCTCGACGCCGGTGCCGCCGGTGTGGTCGGACACGCCGGGGATGCCGAGGTTCGTCCCGTTCGAGATCCCGGTCCAGGTCGCGCACTGAGGGCCTTCAGCCCGCTGGGCGGTTCAGGTGGCGTGGTCCGTGAGGGCGTGATGTGCCGCGGTCAGGGCGCTGTCGATGTCGTCGCTGATCGTGACGGAGGGCAGCATGTCGAAGCTGCATCGGGGTGAGCCCTTGGCGATGATGACGGGTTTGCCGTAGGCGAGCGCGCAGCCGATCTCGGCCGTGACGCCGTCGCTGCGCCGGCTGAGCGGGTAGGCGAGGAGAAGGCGGGCGCGGGCGATGTCGTCGATGCAGAGCTGGGCCGCGAGTTGGTTGAGGACGATGCCTGCGTCGAACTGGCTGCTGGGCCGGGTGAGGGGGTCGAGATCGAGCCAGCGGGCGGTGGATTCCAGGGG
>NZ_CAAAFR010000159.1:30626-42656 GCF_900634745.1 Protofrankia symbiont of Coriaria ruscifolia | reverse complement strand
CCATTGTTGCCAGGCAGGTCTTTACCAGGCAGGTCGGGCGACAGCCGGCGGCGTTGCCAGTCGTGTTCGTGCCGTTTCGAGCAGCGCTGCTGGCGCGCCGCGCAGGACAGCCAGCGTGACGCAATTCATCATCCGGACGGTCCGCTGAAAGAAAGATCCACGACAGGGATCCCGGATTCCCGCGACAGGGCTCGAATCTGACCCGAGGTCACTCGGTGAACGGAACCGTCCTCTCACGCTCGACAGCGAGATCTGTGCCGGCCGTACCGAGCAAGGCGTTCACGCGCATGACCGCCTGTGTTTGAGTTGCCGTCGACCGTCGGGGTCACGCTCAAGGAAGCTGGCGCCGGCAACGTCGACGACTTGCATACGGCGAGGAGCGGGACGAGGAGCGGGAGCTATGACTGCGGTACGTGCTGGTCAGGTTGAGTTCGACGCCTTCGATCCCGTCCACCGTGCCGACCCGTATCCGGTCTACCGGCGGGTCCGGGAGGCGGCGCCGCTGTGTCCCTTCCTCCTCGGCGACGTACCGGTGACCGTGGTGACCCGCTACCACGACTGCGAGACCATTCTGCAGAGTCCGGACTGGGTCCACGGCTACGACGCCGGGATCAGCCCGTTCCGGGAGGGGAACGCGACGGCTCCCCGTTCCTTCCTGCGGATGGACCCTCCAGATCACACCCGGCTGCGCGGGCTGGTCAACAAGGCGTTCACCCCGCGGATCGTCGGAGCGCTGGCCCCCACCATCCACCAGCTGGCCGGGCGACTGGTCGACGAGGCGCTGGCGGCCGGCACGATCGACGTCATCCACGGCCTGGCCGCTCCGGTCGCGAGTGCGACCATCGGTCATCTTCTCGGGGTGTCGCAGGACGCCGGCGCCGCGCTGCGCGGATGGGCGCTGGCGATCGCCCGAGGTACGGATCCGGACCACCTGCTGTCGGCCGAGGAGATCGCCAGCCGGACGAAGGCCACCCACGACTTCCAGGCGTACTTCCGGGAACTCATCAACGAAAGGCGGCTGCGTCCGACCAGGGACCTGCTGGGTCTGCTCGCGAGCGCGGAGGAACGCGGGGACGTCCTGACCGAGGCCGAGCTGCTCGGCATCTCATCGCTGCTGGTGGTGGCGGGGATGGAGACGAGCATCAACTTCATCGGTAACAGCGTGCTGTCCCTGCTCCGGCATCCCGACCAGCTCGCCGCGCTGCGCGCCCGACCCGAACTGATCTCCTCTGCCGTCGAGGAGGTGCTGCGCTACGACCCGCCGACGCAGTTCACCCTCAGGACCGCGCACACCGGGACCGAGGTCGCCGGCCACACCTTCGCGCGCGGGGATGGTGTGGTGCTGGTGAGCGCGGCGGCCGGCCGGGACCCGGCCGTCTACCCCGACCCCGACCATTTCGACATCACCCGGTATCACGGGCCTCAGCCGGCCCGACGCCACCTGGGCTTCAGCGTCGGCATCCACTTCTGCCTGGGAGCGCCTCTCGCTCGTATCGAGGCGGAGGCCGCGGTCGGAGCGCTCGTCCAGCGCACCACGACGATGTCGCTGGCCACCGACGCCGACAGCCTCACCTACCTGCCCAGCCTCATCCACCGCGGACTGACCTCGCTCCCGCTCACCCTGTCCTGATCCGAAGATCCGCACGTGGTGGTCATCGCCGAAAATTCGTCCGGGGTCTGCCGGCACGGCACGGGCCGGTGTCCGTGGCGGGTCTGCGGCAGGTCCGGATCACGGAAGGCAGGAAAGGCCAGCTGCCGCGGATGGCGCGGCGCCCACTGATCAACGTTCGAACCTGTGCAACCTGTGGAGCTGGGCGCACCAAAGACTGTGGGTAAACTGTGGGTAAGTTGTGCCCAGCCTTCCACTTTGATCAAGGATCAGGGTCCTGCCCCCTGGAGGCTGGGACCTCCGACGGCGCGAGAAAAACATGATCAATCTGTCTTCGGCCCTCTGATCTGGGCGGATGCTCCCGCGACAGGACTCGAACCTGTAACCTGCCGGTTAACAGCCGGACGCTCTGCCAATTGAGCTACGCGGGATCGCGATGTTCCAAGCGATGACGCTGGGAGCACCTGACTGGGCAAGGTTACCTGAGGTTCGCGCGGATGGTTCAGCGGGGTAGTAAACACGAGGTCAGCCGGCCGGTCGGCCGTCCGTGGGCCGATGATCGGGCAGGATGGCCATGATTACAGGCATCCTGTCCGTCATCACCCGGCTGACCGAAGCGAGCGCGATCATGGTGTTCCCGCGCCCGCGGAGGCCAGCGGACTACACAGTGACCGAAGTGAGCGCGACCATGAGTGTTCTCGCGCCCGCGGAGGCCAGGAGATTGCACAGCGGCACCGAGCGGGAGGCAGTATGCACTTCAGACCCGGTTTCATCGTCGGCTTCGGGCTCGGCTACCTGCTGGGTGCACGTGCGGGCAGGGAACACTATGACGCGATCATGCGTCAGGTACGCGAGGTCCGGGAGCGTCCGGAGGTGCAGAGTGCGGCAGGGGTCGTCTCGGCCCAGGCGGGCAGTCTGCTGGAGAAGGCCCGCCGGACGTTTGCAAGCGTCGCAGGCCGAGGCGAGCCGTCCTCGCCGACCACCGGGACCTTCGCCGGCACGGTTGGGGCCCACAGCCCCAACGGCTCCGGCGCGATCCGCACACCCTGACGCTGCGGGCCGGCCGCAAGTCCGCGTCCGGTTCGTCCTGACGACAGGCGTGAGAGCGACAGGTGTGGGAGAAGTGACGGGCATCGGACGTGGTGCGTAACGGCGTGGGACATGGCGCGTAACAACGCGCGGGCGGGCGCGGCGTCCCAGGATGCGGCCGCGCTGTCCGAGGTGATCGACCTGCTGGGCAGACGGCACGCGCTACCGGTCTTCTGGATCCTGCGGGAGGGACCGGCTGCGTTCCGCTCCCTCGTGACGCGTGTGGAGGCTGCCGAGTCGCACCTGTCCCAGCGGCTGCGTGAACTGCGCGAGGCCGGGATCGTCGAGGTGGACGAGGCCGGCGACTACCGGCTCAGCGTGCACGGGCGGCGCCTGCAGGGTGTGCTCGAGCCCCTCGACGCCTGGGCGCGGGACTGGGCCCGGCTCGGCCCGCGTGGGCGCGTCCCGCGAGGATCGGCGACCCGTGGCCGCGGGGAACTGTGATCGAATCTGCCCCAGCCGGGTCGGGCTGCGCGGGCTCGACAGACTGCGCGGGCTCGACATACCAACATTTTCGCCCTGGAAGTATCCGCTCGTAATATTGTCTTCCGTGGTAATCACCGGACCCGTCGTCACCCGGGACCATCCGTCCAAAGTCGATCTTCCGCGGCTCCGGCTCGGTGCTCAGCCGCAACGCCTCCTCATGACCCTGCTCGGCGACTACTGGCACGGGCGCAAGGAGCACATACCGTCCGCGGCACTGGTGCGTCTGCTGGTGGACTTCGACATCTCAACGGTTGGTGCGCGTGCGGCGTTGAGCCGGCTCGCGCGCCGTGGGCTGCTGGAATCCTCACGGGTCGGCCGCAACACCTACTACGGTCTGACCAGCCAGGCAACCGAGGCATTACAGGACGGCGCCGCGCGCGTCCTGTCGTTCGGGCAGTCCCGCGCCGGCTGGGACGGCCGGTGGGTCGTCGCAGCCTTCTCGCTCCCTGAGGAGCAGCGTGACGTCCGGCACGCCGTTCGCAACAGGCTGCGCTGGCTCGGTTTCGCTCCCCTGTACGACGGCATGTGGGTGTCTCCCTGTCCGGTGACGGATGCGACCATCCGGGTGTTCGCAGAGCTCGGTGTGCCCAACGCGACGGTCCTGGCGACGGTCGAGGGGGCCGTGGCAACGGGCCCCAGACGGCCGATCGAAGCCTGGGACCTGACCGATCTGCGGTCTCGTTACGAGGACTTCATCCTCACCCACACCCCCCTGCTCAGGCGGATCAGGGCCGCTGACGTGGGTTCGTCGGAGTCGCTGGTGGCCCGGACAGCGGTCATGGACGCCTGGCGGCGTTTCCCCGGCCTCGACCCCGACCTGCCGCTGGACCTGCTTCCGCCCCAGTGGCCGCGGGTCCGGGCACACGCGGTCTTCGCGGAGATATACGACGCGCTCGCGCCGTTCGCCGTCGACCGGGTGCGCCAGGTGATCCTTTCGTTTGCCCCGGACCTTGCCGGCCTCGTCCACCATCACACCGCCCGCCAGCCCACTGCCCGCCATCACACGACCTGCCAGCCCACGATCACCGTGCCGTCATACGGTACGTAGGTGACCCTGTTCGACGCCGGGCTCGAGCAGACCCTTGCGACGTCGGGTCCCCTCGCGACCCGGCTGCGTCCCCGGACCCTCGACGATCTCGTCGGGCAACGCCACCTGCTCGGCGCGGGCAGTCCGCTGCGGCGCCTGGTGGAAGGCGGCGGCACCACCTCGGTCCTGCTCTGGGGGCCGCCGGGCAGCGGTAAGACGACGCTCGCGCACATCATCTCCGGCTCCGGTGGGCGCCGGTTCCGTGAACTGTCCGCGGTCACCGCCGGTGTCAAGGACGTACGGGCGGTGATCGACCAGGCGCGTGACGCACTCGCGGTTTCCGGCGTCCGCACGGTCCTGTTCATCGACGAGGTGCACCGTTTCACCAGGACCCAGCAGGACGCCCTGCTGCCCGCGGTGGAGAGCGGGCTTGTCACCCTGGTCGCCGCCACCACCGAAAATCCGTTCTTCTCCATAGTGGCACCGCTGCTGTCACGGTCGCTGCTGCTCACCCTGGAACCGCTCGCCGAGGACGACCTGCGCGTCCTGGTCCAGCGGGCGCTCGACGACCAGCGAGGTTACGGCGGCCGGCTGACGATGGACCCTGACGCGGTCACCCATCTGCTGCGTCTGGCCGGTGGCGACGCCCGCCGCGTCCTGACCGCGCTGCAGGCCGCCGGCGACGCCGCTCTTGCCGCCGCGGCGGCGGATCCCGGAACGGGTGCGCATCCGGAAACGGGTGCGGGAAGCGGCAGCGGGCCGGGGGAGGGTCGCGTACCCGTCTGTGTCGATCTTGCGACACTCGAACAGGCGGTGAACCGGGCCGCGGTGCGCTACGACCGCGACGGCGACCAGCACTACGACGTGGCGAGCGCGCTCATCAAGTCCGTGCGTGGCAGCGATGTCGACGCCGCACTTCACTATCTGGCCAGGATGCTGGAGGCGGGGGAGGATCCCCGGTTCGTCGCCCGCAGAATGATTATTTTAGCCAGTGAGGACGTGGGCCTGGCCGAACCCGGAGCGCTCGGGGTGGCCGTGGCCGCCGCCCAGGCACTGGAAACGGTGGGCCTGCCCGAGGCTCGGCTTGCCCTTGCGCAGGCTGTGATCCATCTCGCGTTGGCACCGAAGTCCAACGCGGTCATCCGGGCCGTCGACGCGGCCGTCGCCGACGTCCGCGCCGGGCGTGGTGGTCCTGTTCCGCCCCATCTGCGGGACACGCACTATCCGGGCGCGAGCCGGCTGGGCCACGGAAGTGGCTACCGTTACCCCCACGACTACCCAGGTGCTGTCGTGGGTCAGCAGTACGCCCCCGACCCGCTGGTGGGATCGAGCTACTACCAGCCGAGTGAGCACGGGTTCGAACTGCGGGCCGGCCAGCGGCTTGCGTTCCTGCGCGAGACCCTTCGCGGCACCGGCGAGCCGGCTGCGGCCCGTGGCGAATCGGCTGCCGCCGGTGGGGAGCCGACCGGGGCGCGTGCAGATGTGGACGAGCCGTCAGGGGCGAGTGACCACGAAGCCGGTCGCGCTCGGTAGGGTCACTCCAGGAACGTCGAGTTCGACGCTGTGTCGACCGTTACTCGGAGGGCTGTGGGGCGCTGTCCTCCGGTGCTCGGGGGATCTGGGCCTCCGGCGGCGCGGGAGAAGCATGATCGCGCCACCGTTGGCCCTTCAGGAGGCCACCGTCACGGTGCCGGTGCAGCCGGCGCGAGGCTTTGGTCGCTAAAAGTACTGAAAGTTCGGTCACGCAGTTCGGTCACGAAGATTTTGGTCACGAAGGTACGGCCGGGTCACGGCCCATGACAGCGGAGGCAGAGCACACATGTCCGGTGGTGCGATCGCGGGACTGATCGCGGCGGGGGCGTTCTCCGTGCTCGTCCTGTTCGGCTGCTACGTGTTGTTCAAGCTTGGGAAGATCTTCGACGAGGCGGCCGCCCGGGTCCGCCAGACCGGCTTGGCCATTGACGAGGGCACCGCACGCGTGCGGCAGGCGGGCGCGACCGTGGACGAGGTGAACCAGGCTCTCAGCCATGTGAACAAGGAACTCGACCGGGTCGACGCCATCACGGCGAACGTGCAGACGATTTCGACGAACATCTCCTCGCTCACGTCGCTGTTCGCGGCGACGGTCGGCGGCCCGGTCGTGCGGGTCGCGGCGTTCTCGTACGGGGTCCGGCGCGCGGCGGCCAAGAGGACCCACGCCGACATCGAGTCACGGATCACGGCGGAGATCAAGGCGGACCGTGCGACGAAGCGGGCCGCCCGGCGCGCCGGCTCCGGTGCGTCCGCAGCACCGGCGGCCGGAGCTCGCGGAGCCGGCCCCGAGAGCAGGAGTGCGTGATGCCGCGGGTGTTCTACATCGCGCTCGGCGCGGCTGTGGGCGTGGTGACCGTCCGGCGCGCCGCTCGCGCCGTGTCCACCCTCACTCCGCAGCACCTTGCCGGGTCCCTCGTAGAGTCGGTGCAGGATTTCCTGGCCGACGTCCGGGAAGGGATGGCCGAGCGGGAGGATGAACTTCGTCAGGCTCTCGGGCTCGATGACGCGGGCGACGTGGACGGTGCGGCTGACCCGGGTGGTACCGGCGGTACCGGCGGTGGCCCGCACGGCGCCGCCGACGCCCCGGACATACCCAGTGCCCGCTTCGCGTGAGTGCGCTCAGGCGGTGGCCTGGGGGGCGCTGGCCTGCCTTGGCGTACCCCGGTGACCCGCCGGACGGGGGTACACGTCGGTGTCGACGTGGGCACGGTCAGGGTAGGAGTCGCCGCTAGCGATCCTGAGGCGAGGATCGCCTTCCCGGTGACAACATTACGGCGTGACACCCGGATGAATCGCGATCTTGATGAGATTGCAATGATTGTGCGGGATCGTCGTGCCGTGGAGGTCGTCGTGGGTCTTCCGACACGGCTGTCCGGCCTTCAGGGGCCGGCGGCCCGGCAGGCCCAGGCGTACGCCGATCTCCTTGCGGCACGTGTCGCTCCTGTTCCGGTGCGGCTTGTCGACGAGCGGATGACTACGGTTGTGGCTCATCGTCGGATGGCCGAGCGTGGCATGCGCGCGCGGGACCGTCGTGCAGTCGTAGACCAGGAGGCAGCGGTGCAGATCCTGCAGTCCGTCCTGGACATCCCGCGTGACGCGGGGGCGTCCGACGCCGCAGCCACCCGGCGTGGGCCGGATCGCCGCGCGGACAGCACGTGATCGAGGACGACCTCGACGAGCTGCTCGATGACGCGTCAGACAGCCAGACGTCGCACAGCAGACGGCACACAGGGCGTGGCCGAGGCAGCCACAGCCGTCGGCGGCATGGTGCCGCGTCCAAGCTTATCGCGATCCTGGTCATAGTGGCCGCGATCCTCTGTGGCGGAATCTACGGTGCGGGCAAGGTGATCGGGCGCATCTCGTCGGGTGAATCGGCGGTCGACTACGCCGGACCCGGTGACGGGTCGGTCATCGTCCAGATCCAGGCCGGGTCGACCGCCCGTGACATCGCCCGGGTGCTGGCCTTCGCCGAGGTCGTGCGGACACCGGCCGCCTTCGTCAACGCGGCCGCGGCCGACGAGCGGTCGCGTTCCATCCAACCCGGCTTCTACAAGCTCAAGCAGCATGTGCGGGCGGTCGACGCGCTGGCCTCGCTGCTCGACGTCAAGTCCCACACGCTGTTCCGGCTCACCATCGCCGAGGGCATGACCACCAGACAGGTGCTTACGGCGCTCGCGGACCGTACCGGCCAACCGCTCTCCGCGTTCGAGGAGATCGTGAAGAATCCGGGCGAACTCCAGCTGCCGTCGTATGCGGCCGGGATCGAGGGCTACCTGTACCCCTCCACCTACGACCTGCGACCGGGTGCGTCCGGAGCCGCCACGATCAAGAGTTTCGTCGACAAGTTCAAGGCGGAGACGGCAGGGCTGGGCATCGAGGGGGGCGCGGCCGCGCTGGGCCGCAGCCCACAGGACATCGTGACGGTCGCCTCCATCATCGAACGTGAGGTGAAGAACCCGGACGAGGGGCCGAAGGTCGCGCGGGTCATCTACAACCGACTCGCCGACACCTCCGGGCGTTTCCGCCGCCTCGACCTGGACTCGACCACCCGGTACGCCCTCGACGAGTACGAGGGCCCGCTGACCCAGAGCCAGCTTGCCGCCAACAACCCCTACAACACGCGCAAGGTTCCGGGCCTGCCGCCGGGAGCCATCTCCAACCCGGGGAAATGGGCGCTGGAATCCGCCCTGCACCCGGCCGCCGGCCCGTGGATGTACTTCGTGTCACTGCCGAAGTCGAACGTGACGGTCTTCGCGACGACGGACCGGGAGTGGCAGGACGCGCTTGCGCGCTACCGCGCCGAGGGCGGCACATGACCAGCTCAGGTGCCCGGCCGCGGGCAGCCGTCGCGGGAATGCCGATAGCGCACTCGCTATCACCAGTTTTGCACCGTGCGGCATATCGCGCTCTGGGGTTCGACTGGGACTACACGGCTGTCGAGTGCGACGAGAGCGCGCTCGGCGACCTGATCGCACGGGTGCGTACCGAACCGGGCTGGGTCGGTCTGTCGCTCACCATGCCGCTCAAGACGAGCGTCCTGGCATTTCTCGACCGGATTGACGCCACTGCCGCGGCCGTCGGCGCCGTCAACACCGTCGTTGTCGAACGGGACGCAGTCGACAGTGAGGATGTCGACACGGATGGTCCCGGCGCGAACGCCGACAGGCCGCTGATCAACGGCGTCCGCTCGGTGAGCGGGCCGTCCGGGGGGGTCGAGAGCCGGACAGGTGCTGCTCGGCGGCATTTCGGGCCCGTCCACCTGGCCGGCTTCAACACCGACGTCACCGGAACGGCACACGCCGTCACAGCGGTTCTCGGGAACGGGACACCACCGCGCAACCCGCTCGTCCTCGGGGCCGGGGGTACCGCACGGGCCGCGCTCGCCGCGCTCGCCGGGCTCGGCGCCGAACGGGTCGACCTGCTCGCCCGCCGGCCGCCGGCCGCAGCCCCCCTGGTCGCTGTCGGTGCCGCACTCGGGCTTGCCGTCACCGTCCATTGGTGGGACACCTCCGGTACGGGGTCGTCTGTCGGGTGCCCGGACCCGGCGGGACTCCTCGGCGCCGCCGACGTCGTGCTCGCGACCGCTCCGGCCGGTGCCACCGACGACCTCGCGCGCCGGCCGTGGCCTGCCTCGACCGCCCTGGTCGAACTGCTCTATCACCCGTGGCCCACCCGTCTTGCCGCCGCCGCACAGGCAGCCGGAGCTCCGGTCGCCGGCGGGCTGGTCGTGCTGGCGGCTCAGGCAGCCGGCCAGGTGCGGCTGTTCACCGGCGCCGAGGTGGACCTGGACCTGCTCCTGGACGCGGGCGAAGCCGTCCTGGCGGCACGGTGATGAGCGTCCTGCCAGCCGTATCCGCAAGCGTCCTGCAGGCCATACCTGCCACGTCGGTCACGTCGGTCACGTCGGTCACACCGAGCGGATCAGTCGTATCGATCGTGCTGGCTGTCGCGATCGTCCTTGCCGCCCTGTGTGTCGTCCCGGGGCTCACCCACATGGTGGGTGCCTTCGGGCCGGTGGAGGGAGAACAGCCGCGCCGGCCGGTGCCCACCCGGGACACGCTGGGTCTGCTCACGGCGACGGTCGTCGTCGCGTTCGCGGCCAAGCTGACCGACCACGTCGCCTGGCTGCCGGCGTACGCCTATCTCGGGCTGGTTGGCGTGGCCCTGGCCGCCATCGACGTTCGGGTCCACCGGCTTCCCGACGTGATTACTTTGCCGTCCTACCCGGTTATGGCCGGACTGTTCGGCGTTGCCGCGGTCCTGGATCAGGAGCCGGGACGCTGGTTGCGCGGTGTCATTGCGGCGGCGGCCGTGTTCGCCCTGTTCGCCGCCATCTGGGCGTTGCCCGGTGCCGGTCTGGGCTTCGGTGACGTGAGGCTGTCCGGTCTGCTTGGTGGTGCGCTCGGGTGGCTCGGCGTCCCGGTGCTTCTCACCGGGCTCATGGCGGGGATCACCCTCGCCGGGATATGGGTGCTGATCCTGCTGGTGACGCGGCGGGCAGGCAGGCGGACACAGATCGCCTATGGCCCGTTCCTGTTGATGGGGGCGTTCGTCGGTGTCCTCGCCTGGAACGCGCATTAGCATCCCAAGCTGAAACGTTCTGGCCGAAGGAGCTGGTTCCGGCACACCGACGGCGTGGAAGACTGACCCTATGCTGCGTTGGTTGACTGCTGGAGAGTCGCACGGTCCGGCTCTGGTGGCGACCGTGGAGGGGCTGCCGGCCGGTATCCGGGTGTCCAGCTCCCAGATCGCCGACGAACTCGCCCGGCGTCGGCTCGGGCATGGGCGGGGCGCCCGGATGAGCTTCGAGCGGGACGAGGTCGAGCTGCTGGGTGGGGTCCGCCACGGCCTGACCCTGGGCGGTCCGGTGAGCGTCGTCGTCCGCAACGCCGAGTGGCCCAAGTGGCGGGAGGTCATGGCGCCGGATCCGGTCGACGCCGCGGGGCTTGCCGGGTTGGCCCGAAACGCCCCCCTGACCCGTCCCCGGCCCGGTCACGCGGACCTGGCCGGCATGCAGAAGTACGGGTTCGACGACGCCCGTCCGGTGCTGGAACGGGCCAGCGCCAGGGAGACCGCGGCGCGCGTCGCGCTGGGTACGGTCGCGAAGGCCCTGCTGAGGCAGGCGTACGGCATCGAGGTCATCTCGCATGTGGTGTCGATCGGCGGTGTCGAGGTACCACCCGGTTCGCCGCCGCCCCAGCCGGTCACGATGGACGTGGTGGACGCCGACCCGGTCCGCTGCGCCGACCCGGCCACGAGCATCCGGATGGTCGCCGAGATCGATGCCGCCCGCCGGGACGCCGACACCCTGGGCGGGATCGTGGAGGTCCTGGCCTACGGCTGCCCACCGGGGCTGGGTAGCTACGTGCACGGCGACCGCCGGCTCGACGCGCGGATCGCCGGGGAGCTCATGGGGATCCAGGCGATCAAGGGTGTGGAGTTCGGTGACGGCTTCACCACGGCCCGCCGCCGCGGGTCGCAGGCCCACGACGAGATCGAATCGGTGCCCGCCGGGGACGGGCCGCAGGCGTCGGCGCACCCGGGGGGTGCCTACCGTGTGCGGCGGGCCACCGACCGCGCCGGCGGCGTCGAAGGCGGGATGACCACCGGTGAGCCGCTGCGGGTCCGAGCCGCCATGAAGCCGATCTCGACGCTGTCCCGGCCCCTGTCGACGATCGACGTCGCCACCGGGGAGCAGGCGGTCGCGATCGCGCAGCGCTCGGACGTGTGTGCGGTACCCGCCGCCGGGGTGGTCGCCGAAGCCATGGTGGCGTTGGTGATCGCCGACGCGGCCGTGGAGAAGTTCGGCGGCGACTCGGTGGAGGAGTCCCGCCGCAACTGTGAGGCGTATCTGAAATCCCTGATCGTCAGATCGGAGTCGGTATGATCACCGCTGTCGTGGTGCCGGCCGCATGACCGGCCCGCTGAACGCCGCTGACACCGCCGGCACCGCCGCGGCGGCCCGTGCGCGGCAGCCGGTCGTGGTGCTCGTGGGCTCGCCCGGGTCGGGGAAGACCACGGTCGGGCGGCTGCTCGCGCGGCGGCTGGACGCGGATTTCCGCGACACCGACACCGACGTCGAGGCCCGTGCCGGGATGTCCGTCGCCGACATCTTCGTCGAACTGGGGGAGGAGCACTTTCGTGCCCTGGAGCGGGACGCCATCGCCGGTGCCCTGGCCGAGCATGACGGTGTGCTCGCCCTGGGCGGTGGCGCCGTGCTGGACCCCGCCACCCGGCGGTTGCTGCGGGGGCACACGGTCATCCACCTCGACGTCGGGGTCCGCGA
>NZ_CAAAFR010000159.1:8210-30601 GCF_900634745.1 Protofrankia symbiont of Coriaria ruscifolia | reverse complement strand
AGGGCCAAAAGCAGCGCGATCATGTTTCTGGCGCGCTGCCGGAGGCCGAGGTCCCCGGATCGCTGGTCAGGCCGTGACGACGTCGCCTGCGACCCCGCCCCCCGCACCTTCGATGCTGCCGTCGGGGACGCCGGTCAGCCCGGTACCGGTGAGCCGGATCGAGGTCGCCCCGACCGGTGAACGCCCCTACGAGGTCGTGGTCGGTGCGGGTCTGCTCGGCGAACTCGCCGACCTGGTCGCCGGTCGTACCCGTGCCGCGGTCATCCACCCCCGCGCACTGCGGGCGACCGCGGAGGCGGTGGTCGCGGACCTGCGGGACACCGCGAAGGTCGAGGCCCACGCGGTCGAGATCCCCGACGGGGAGCAGGCCAAGCAGCTGCGCGTCGCCGGCTTCTGCTGGGACGTCCTTGGCCAGGTCGGCTTCACCCGCGACGACATCGTGATCGGCCTCGGCGGTGGGGCGGCGACTGACCTCGCCGGCTTCGTGGCGGCCTCGTGGTTGCGCGGTGTCGACGTCGTGCAGATCCCGACCACGGTCCTGGGGATGGTGGACGCGGCGATCGGCGGCAAGACCGGGATCGACATCGACGCCGGCAAGAACCTCGTCGGGGCGTTCCACCATCCTCTTGCCGTGTTCTGCGACCTGGCGACGCTTGCGACCCTGCCCGCGAACGAGCGGGCCTCGGGCCTGGCCGAGGTCGTGAAAGCGGGTTTCATCGCCGATTCGAGCATCCTCGACCTGCTCGAGGACGACCCGACCGGCCTGCGTCACCAGCGTGAACTGATCGAGCGGTCGATCAGGGTGAAGGCGGAGGTGGTGTCGGCCGATCCGCGGGAGGACGGCCGGCGGGAAATTCTCAACTACGGGCACACTCTCGGGCACGCCATCGAGAAGGTCGAGGGATTCACCTGGCGCCACGGTGCCGCGGTGTCGGTTGGCATGGTCTTTGCCGCGTCCCTGAGCCGGCTCGCGGTGGGGCTGGACGAGGCCACCGCCGACCGGCATCGCGAACTGCTCGAACGGACCGGGTTGCCCACCACCTACCGGGCAGACCGCTGGCCGGCACTGCTTGACGCGATGCGGGTGGACAAGAAAAGCCGCGGTCGCCGGTTGCGTTTCGTCGTCCTCGACGGGCTCGGTCGCCCACGCACACTGGACGACCCGGATCCGGCGTTGGTCGTGGCCGCGTTCTCGGAGGTGGCACGGGAACTGTCGGATCTGCCCGGTGGAGGCGGGCAGCGATGAAGGTCATGGTGCTCAGCGGCGCGAATCTCGGCCGGCTGGGGCTACGGGAGCCGGCGGTGTACGGCAGCCGCAGCTACGGCGACCTGGTGGCAGCCTGCCGGGAACTGGCCACCGAGCTCGGGCTGGAGGTGGACTGCCGGCAGACCGACGACGAGGCCACGATGCTGCGCTGGCTGCACGAGGCCGCCGACGTCGACGCCGCGGTCGTACTGAATCCGGGTGCCTGGTCGCATTACTCCTATGCGCTGCGCGACGCGGCCACGCAGGTGCAGGGTCCGCTGGTCGAGGTTCACCTGAGTCAGACCCATGCCCGGGAGGCGTTCCGGCATCACAGCGTGATCAGTGCGGTGGCTGTCGGGACGATCACCGGTCTTGGCTTCGACTCCTACCTGCTTGCGTTGCGGGCGATCGCGGCAAGGGTCCGGCTGGCAGCGCCGTAGACGCTGGGGTGGTGTGCCGGGGCTATAGACTTTCACGAGATCCCCGTCAGTCGAACGGACCAACCTGCTGGTCCGGCTGGAGAGTTGTGCGCAGTGGCAACGACGAATGACCTGAAGAACGGCATGACACTCGACCTCGACGGCACCTTGTGGAACGTCGTCGGGTTTCAGCACGTCAAGCCCGGGAAGGGCGGGGCGTTCGTCCGGACGACATTGAAGAACGTCCTGACCGGCAAGGTTGTCGATCGTACCTTCAACGCCGGAGTGAAGGTCGACGTGGCAACCGTCGACCGGCGTGAGATGAGCTTCCTTTACCGCGACGGCGCCGATTTCGTCTTCATGGACAGCGAGTCGTTCGACCAGATCCCGATCCCACCGGCGGTCGTGGGCGATGCCGCGGACTACATGCTGGAGAACACCACGGCGACGGTTGCGCTGCACGACGGAGCACCTCTCTACGTGGAGCTGCCCGCCAGCGTCGAACTGGTCATCTCGGCGACCGAGCCGGGTGTCCAGGGCGACCGCTCCACCGGTGGCAACAAGCCGGCGACGTTGGAGACCGGCGCCACGATTCAGGTGCCGCTCTTCATCACCACCGGAGAGAAGGTCAAGGTGGACACGAGGGACGGTCGCTACCTAGGCCGGGTGACGAGCTGAGCGCCCGGTCGAAGGCTCGTAAACGCGCCCTCGACATCCTTTACGAGGCGGACCTGCGCGGGAGCAGCTTCACCGAGACGCTCGCGCAGCGGCTCGCCCAGTCGGATCCGCCCGTGCCCGAATACACGGTCACTCTCGTCGAGGGTGTCGCCGAGCGACTCGCCGACATCGACGAGATGCTTTCCGACTATGCCGAGGAATGGACCCTTGAGCGCATGCCGCCGGTGGACCGCAACATTCTGCGGATCGGCGCGCTGGAACTGCTGTGGCGCGAGGACATCCCTGACGGGGTGGCCATTGACGAAGCCGTGGCACTCGCCGGGCTCGTGTCGACCGAGCGGTCGCCGGTCTTCGTCAACGGGCTGTTGGCGCGTCTGCTCGACCTCAAGCTGGGGCGGACGTCGCGCTCGTAGAAGCCAAGCCGCGACGACCCAAGCCGGCGAGGACCCGTCCGGTGGGGACGCCTTTGTCCGGCCGGGGGACGCCACAGTGGTGTCTCCCGGCCGGATGGCGGGTGGGCCGGCTCTTCTTGCGGCCGCTGACGGCGCGCGGAAAAGACGGTTGCGCCGCCTTTGGCCGGCTGAGCCGGCTTACGCCCACCGGCGGCGCGAAAACATGGTTGCGCCGCCTTTGGCCAGCTGGGCCTGCGCGCAGCCACCGGCGGCGCGAAAACATGGTCGCGCCGCCTTTGGCCGGTCAGACTTGGCCTGTGCCCCGGTCAGGCCGATTCGCTGATTCCGGCTTCCTGACCCTGCTCCGGGCTCAGGACGCCCCATGAGACGAGCTGCTCGGTGAGCTTGCTCGGCGAGGTGTCGTAGATGACCGCGAGGGAACGCAGGTCCTCGTACCGGATGGAGAGTACGCGGCCGTTGTAGTCCCCGCGCTGGCTCTGGATGGTCGCCGCATAGCGGGCGAGTGGGCCGCCCTGTTCCTTCGGAACCTGGGAAAGCCGTTCCAGGTCGAGGACGATGCGCGGAGACTGTTCGAGCGGAGCCACGGTGGAACCCTCGGGGAGGAGCTCTCCCACCGGGACACCGTAGAACTCGGCGAGTTCGGACAGGCGCTGCACTGTAACAGCGCGATCTCCGCGTTCGTAGGAGCCCACGACGACAGCCTTCCAGCGCCCGTGCGACTTCTCCTCGACGCCATGAAGCGAGAGCCCCTGCTGGGTGCGTATTGCTCGCAGCCGAGCACCGAGCGCCTTCGCATAGTCGGACATCGGAGTGCCCACTCCCGTCGTGGTCGATCAGTTGGAACCGGAGCTCTTGCCGCCGGTGGTTACCGATAGTAGTCCTGGGTCGGTTGTCGCTCACCACCAGGGGGGTCGTGTCGACACTTTCTTTGTACCACTTTCTGTAGCCCATCGATTGCACTAGGCGTTACAGCCAGGGAATTTTTGCGCCGGGGGCCGTTCGTGTGCATGGGGTTCTCAACTTGTAACGTGCAGTGACAATATGTGGTGCCTGATACCGTCATCCGGACCGCTCCTTTAAGGACCGTCCAGTGAGGCGGGGAAGGAGGGACATGGGCATGACCACGCCCGCCTCAGGTACGCCCGCTTCAGGTACGCCCGCATCGGAAGGGTCCACGCCCGGCCCGGAGGCATCCGGCCGCGGCACGGCCCACACGGTGCTCTCCAGCGAGGACATCGGCCGGGTTCTCACCCGGATGGCCCATCAGATCCTGGAGAAGACGGCTGGCGGAAACGGCGTCGTGCTCCTCGGCATACCCACCCGCGGCGTTCCGCTGGCCCGTCGACTCGCCGCACGAGTCCGGGCGGTCGAAGGCGTCGAGCTCGGTGTGGGTTCGCTCGATCCGACCATGCACCGTGACGACCTTCGGTTTCACGCCGTCCGCCCGCTGGAAGTGACCGACCTTCCGGACGGGGGGATCGACGGCCGCACGGTGGTCCTCGTGGACGACGTCCTGTTCTCCGGCCGGACGGTGCGGGCGGCCCTGGACGCACTGGCGCAGTTCGGCCGGCCCCGAGTGGTACAGCTCGCGGTACTGGTGGACCGTGGTCATCGGGAGCTGCCGATCCGGGCCGACTATGTGGGCAAGAACATGCCGACATCCCGGCAGGAGGCCGTCGCGGTTCGTCTCACCGAGACCGACGGCCGGGACGCCGTGATGATCCTGTCGGAAGGAGCGGGTCGATGACTCCGGGGGGCTCGGTGTGCCGGCATGGCCGGGCCGGTCCGGTTCCGCCTGCTCCGGCCGTGAACGGGCCGGACGCGGATGGCCCGGCCAGGTGGCGGCTGCCGGGCGGGGCGCCGGCATGATGCGCCACCTGCTGTCCACACAGGATCTCGGCCGGGACGATGCTCTGCTGGTGCTGGACACGGCCGAGTACATGGCCACTGTCGCCGACCGGTCGGTCAAGAAGCTGCCGACCCTGCGCGGTCGTACGGTGGTGAACCTTTTCTTCGAGGATTCGACCCGGACCCGGACGTCCTTCGAGCTCGCCGCCAAGCGCCTGTCCGCGGATGTGATCAATTTCTCGGTCCGGGGGTCGAGCGTCTCCAAGGGCGAAAGCCTCAAGGACACCGCGCAGACCCTTGAGGCGATGGGGGCCGACGCCGTGGTCTGTCGGCATCCCGCCAGTGGTGCTCCGCACAGGCTTGCCGCCTGGGTGCGCGGTAGCGTGCTCAACGCCGGGGACGGCATTCACGAACATCCGACCCAGGCGTTGCTGGACGCCTTCACCATCCGCCGCAGGCTCGGCCGTATCGAGGGCCTGTCCGTCACGATCGTCGGTGACGTCCTGCACTCCAGAGTGGCCCGCTCCAACATGTGGCTGCTGTCCACCCTGGGCGCGGCCGTGACGGTGGTGGCCCCGCCGACACTCGTCCCGGTCGGGGTGGATCAGTGGCCGGTCGAGGTCTCCTATGATCTCGATGCGGTCCTGCCCAAGAGCGACGTGGTGATGGTGCTGCGGGTGCAGCGGGAGCGGATGACCGCGGCGTTCTTCCCCACCGAGCGGGAGTACACCCGCCGGTACGGTCTGGATGCCGACCGGCTTGCGGCGATGCCGCCATCCGCGCTGGTCATGCATCCGGGGCCGATGGTGCGCGGAATGGAGATTGCCTCGGATGTCGCGGACTCGACCCGCTCGACAGTGGTCGAGCAGGTCGCCAACGGCGTAAGCGTGCGGATGGCGGTTCTGTATCTGCTTCTTGGCGGCACCAGGGAGGTGTCATGACGCAACGCGGCGACGTGGCCGCCTTCGAGCCCGGGCGGGACGCCGGACGCTGGCATCTGCGTGGCGTACGACCGCTCGGCGCCGATCCCGTGGACATGGTGCTCGACGGCGGGGTCATAGCCGAGGTCGGCCGCGGCCTGTCCGCCCCCGGCGCGAACGTCCTGGACGCCGACGGCCTGGTCGCGCTGCCCGGGCTGGTGGACCTGCACACCCACCTGCGGGAACCGGGCCGGGAGGACGCCGAGACCGTCGCCTCGGGAACCCGGGCGGCGGCGCTGGGCGGTTTCACCACCGTGTTCGCGATGGCCAACACCGAGCCCGTCGCGGACACCGCCGGAGTCGTCGAGCAGGTCTGGCGGCTCGGGCGGGACGCCGGGCACTGTGACGTGCGTCCGGTGGGTGCGGTGACCGAGGGGCTGCGGGGCGTCCGGCTCGCCGAACTCGGTGCGATGGCGTCGTCGGCCGCGGCTGTCCGGGTGTTCTCCGACGACGGCAACTGCGTGTCCGACGCCGTGCTCATGCGCCGGGCGCTGGAGTATGTCAAAGCGTTCGACGGAGTGATCGCCCAGCATGCCCAGGAGCCCCGGCTGACCGAGGACGCGCAGATGAACGAGGGGGTGGTGTCGGCGAGGCTCGGCCTGCTCGGCTGGCCGGCCGCCGCCGAGGAGGCGATCATCGCGCGGGACGTGCTGCTCGCCGGCCACGTGGGATCCCGGCTGCACGTCTGCCACGTCTCCACCGCCGGCTCGGTGGAGCTCCTGCGGTGGGCGAAGTCCAAGGGCTGGCGGGTCACCGCCGAGGTCACCCCGCACCATCTGCTGCTCACCGACGATCTGGCCAGCTCCTTCGACCCGGTCTACAAGGTCAATCCGCCGCTGCGGACCGCGGTGGACGTCGAGGCGCTGCGCGCGGGGCTCGCCGACGGCACGATCGACTGCATCGCGACCGATCATGCCCCGCACGCCCCGCAGGACAAGGAGACCGAGTGGATGGCCGCCCGCCCGGGCATGGTCGGTCTCGAGACCGCGCTGTCGATCGCAATCATGACCATGGTGGAGACGGGGCTGCTGGACTGGGCCGGGCTCGCTGACCGGATGGCGATCGCCCCGGGGCGGATCGGCGGCCTGCCGAGCGGACACCGCGACGCGTATCCACATGACACACATCCACATGACACACATCGGTATGACGTGCACCCGGCCGCGGTCGGGGCGCTGTCGCTGTCGGCGGGAGCTGCGGCGAACCTGGTCCTGGTCGATCCGGTGGCCCGCTGGACGGTCAACGCCGGCGCGCTTGCCAGCCGCAGCCGTAACACTCCCTATGCCGGCCGCAAGCTGCCTGGACGTGTCCAGGCCACGTTCTTGCGGGGGCGTCCAACCGTGCTCGACGGGAAGATCGCATGACCGACCATCTCACCTTCACCGCCTCGCTCGTGGCTCTCCCCGGCGGCCTTCCCCTGGCGGCACCCGACCGCGGCCCGGACCGGCTGGGCCTGCACCTGCTGTTCGCCTTCGGTTGCCTCCTGCTGTTCATAGCGGCGGTGGACGGCATGCGCCGCAGCTGGCGTCACCGCGCGAAACGCCAGGAGGAGGATCTTCCCGACATGCCGGAGGTCCCCGAACAGACCGGCGCTGTCGTGGCCGCGCCGCTGAAGGGTCTGTACCTGGGCACGGTGGACGCGGGGCACTGGCTCGACCGGATCACCGCCCGCGGCCTGGGGGGACGGGCCGACGCGTACGTGTCCGTCTACGATCACGGTATCCGGGTGGACCGGGCCGGCAGCGAGCCCTTCTGGATTCCGCGGGAGGCCGTCCGCGGCGCCCGCCTCGAGCGGGCGCACGGCGGCAAGGTCGCTGGCGTCGGGCGCATCATCGTCATCGCCTGGTCGCTCGGCGCGCACGAGCTGGAGACGGGCCTACGCGGGGACGACCGGGCCCGCCAGCCCAAGGTCGTCCGCGCGGTGCACGCTCTGATCGGCCCGCTGCCGGCGCCCATGGACGGCGAGGTCACCAAACCCCGGCCGGTCGGACGAGCGGTGTCGCGGCTTCGCCCGCGGGTCCTGGGAACCGCGGCGCAAGGGCAGCTACCTACGGCCATGCGGCCCCCGGAGGGGACCGGGCCGGATGGCACCGTGTCACCGGAGCGGTCACCCGGTGCGCTGGACAACAACCCGCCGGTGCTGGGTCCGTCGACGGTGCCGGGTATGCCCCACCCGCAGGGTGCGTCGACCATACCGGTCGTCACCCGCGCGCCGTCGTCCACTGCGGTCCACGGCCCACGGCCCACGCTGCCCGAACCAGGGCTGCCAGAGCCCACCTACCCGCGGACCGGCAGGTCCGCTGCGGCGGGTGGCACAGGTGGGCAGGAGCGCCCGGCCGGTGGCCCCGGGCACACCACGCAAGCCGTTCATGTCGATCCACTGACGTCCCCGCTGGGGGAGGTCGTCCGCAAGATGAAAGACACCTGGGTGAGTGCCGCGGCGGGCCGGAGGAACGGCGGGTCGCCGGAACGGATTGGGGACGTGGTGAGCGCAGGCGAGGGTGAGCATGGCGGTGGGGCGTCGGCGGTCGGTGGCCCTCCCGGCCACCTGAGCGAGCCGGCGCGCTCCACCGCGTCGCGCGCCGGCGGTTCCGCGGGCGTCCGGCTGATGCTGGAGGACGGGCGCAGTTTCACCGGTGAGGCGTTCGGCGTGCGTGGGGAGACGTTCGGCGAGGTCGTCTTCGCGACCGGTATGACCGGATACCAGGAAACTCTCACCGATCCGTCCTACCACCGGCAGATCGTGGTCATGACCGCGCCGCACATCGGCAACACCGGGGTCAACGACGACGACAACGAGTCGGAGAAGATCCACGTTGCCGGCTTCGTGGTGCGTGACCCGAGCCGGATCGCCTCAAGCTGGCGGGCGCAGCGCACCCTCGACGACGAACTGGTAGCCGCCGGGGTGGTGGGCGTCAGCGGCATCGACACCCGGGCCCTCACCCGCCACCTGCGAGAACGCGGGGCTATGCGATGCGGCATCGGCAGCGCCGCGCAGGATCCCGGCGAGCTGCTGGAACGGGTCCGTACGAGCCCGAGCATGGTCGGTGCCGACCTGGCGCCGCAGGTCAGCACCCCGGCGCCCTACGTGGTGCCGGCCGCCACCGACGTTCCGTACTTCCGGGTGGCAGCGCTCGACCTGGGTATGAAGCGGGCGACACCGAACGCGCTGCGCGCGCTCGGCTGCGAGGTGCACGTCCTGCCGGCACGCAGCAGTGGTGACGCGCTGCTCGAGCTGGCGCCGGACGGGGTGTTCCTGTCCAACGGCCCAGGTGATCCGGCGGCGGCGGACTACGCGGTCCAGGCGGTGCGCCGGGTGCTCGACGCCGGTGTTCCGGTCTTCGGGATCTGCTTCGGCAACCAGGTGCTGGCCAGGGCGCTCGGCTTCGAGACGTACAAGCTGACCTACGGCCACCGCGGGGTGAACCAGCCGGTGGCCGACATCGCGACCGGCCGGATCATGGTGACCAGTCACAACCACGGCTTTGCCGTCCGGGCGCCGCGCGACGGTGTCACGCAGACTCCGTACGGGCGGGTCGAGGTCAGCCACGTGGCGTTGAACGACGGTGTGGTCGAGGGCCTGGCGTGCCTGGACGTGCCCGCGTTCAGCGTCCAGTTCCATCCCGAGGCGGCGCCGGGTCCCCATGACGCACACGGTCTGTTCGAACGGTTCCGTGACCTCATGGCCGCCCGCCGGTGAAGGCCGGCAGGCACAGCGTCGTGGGATACCGCGGCGGGCCGGGTATGAGACGCAGCGGACCGGTCTGTGGGCCGGTCATCCGGGCGGCGGTCATCCGGGGGCGGGTCACCCCGGGGCCGGGTGCCTGGGAGGCGGGTAGGCGGGGACGCGGACGGGAGGTTGTGCGCTGATGCCGCGGCGAGAGGATCTGACCAGCGTCCTGGTCATCGGATCAGGACCGATCGTCATCGGTCAGGCCTGCGAGTTCGACTATTCCGGGACGCAGGCGTGCCGGGTGCTGCGCTCCGAGGGCCTGCGGGTGGTGCTGGTCAACAGCAACCCGGCAACGATCATGACCGATCCCGACCTCGCGGACGCCACCTACGTCGAGCCGATCACCCTGGAGATGGTCACCAAGATCATTGATCGGGAGCGTCCGGACGCGCTGCTGGCGACCATGGGCGGGCAGACCGCGCTGAACACCGCCATGGATCTGCACAATGCGGGCGTCCTCGACCGCTACGGTGTCCGCCTGATCGGCGCGAACATCGACGCGATCCGCGCGGGCGAGGACAGGCAGGCGTTCAAGGACATCGTGGCCTCCGTCGGCGGCGAGACCGCCCGCAGCGCCATCTGCACGACACCCCAGGAGTGCCTGGCCGCCGCCGAGGAGTTCTCCTACCCGGTGGTGGTACGCCCGAGCTTCACCCTCGGTGGCGCCGGCAGCGGTTTCGCGCACGACGCGGACGAGCTGCGCCGGATGGCCGCGGACGGCATTGCCGCCAGCCCCTCGTCGGAGGTCCTGGTCGAGGAGTCCGTGCTCGGCTGGAAGGAGTTCGAGCTCGAGCTGATGCGGGACCGGGCCGACAACGTGGTCGTGGTCTGCTCGATCGAGAACATCGACCCGATGGGTGTGCACACCGGTGACTCGGTGACGGTCGCCCCGGCGATGACGTTGACCGACCGCGAATACCAGCAGATGCGGAACATGGCCATCGCGGTCATGCGGGCTGTGGGCGTCGACGCGGGTGGGTGCAACATCCAGTTCGCCGTGGATCCGGCGACCGGGCGGCTCGTCGTGATCGAGATGAACCCCCGGGTATCCCGGTCGTCGGCGCTGGCGTCGAAGGCCACCGGGTTCCCGATCGCGAAGATCTCCGCGAAGCTCGCGCTCGGGTACACCCTGGACGAGATCCCCAACGACATCACCCGCACCACGCCGGCCGCCTTCGAACCGGCGCTGGACTACGTCGTGGTCAAGGTGCCGCGGTTCGCCTTCGAGAAGTTCCCGGGGGCGGACCCGACGCTGACCACGACGATGAAGTCCGTCGGTGAGGCCATGGGGGTGGGGCGCAGCTTCGCCGAGGCGCTGCAGAAGGCACTGCGTTCGCTGGAGCAGCCGTCGGCGGTGTTCGCGTTCACCGGCGATCCGGGGGCTGCCGAGCAGCTGCTGGAGCGGGCCCGCGTCCCGCACGACGGACGGCTGCGCACGGTGCAGCAGGCCCTGCGGGCCGGGGCGGAACGGCTGCGGGTGACCGAGGTGACCGGCATCGATCCCTGGTTCGTGGAACAGATCGACTACCTCAACCGGATCGCCGCGACCGTCACCGGTGACCTGGCCGACATCGCGCCGGCCGACATCGCGCGGGCCAAGCGGGCGGGGTTTTCCGACGCCCAGCTCGCCGACCTGCTCGCCACCACCGAGGACGCGGTCCGCGCGGCGCGCCACCGCGCCGGTATCCGGCCGGTCTACAAGACCATCGACACCTGCGCGGCCGAGTTCGCCTCGTCCACGCCGTATCACTACTCGTCCTACGACAGTGAAACCGAGGTCGCCTCCAGCGACCGGCCGCGGGTGATCGTGCTGGGCAGCGGGCCCAACCGGATCGGGCAGGGCATCGAGTTCGACTACGCCTGTTGTCACGCGGTGATGGCGCTGTCGGACGCCGGCTACGAGACGATTATGATCAACTGCAATCCGGAGACGGTCTCCACCGACTACGACACCGCCGACCGGCTCTACGTCGAACCGCTCACCGTCGAGGACGTCCTGGAGGTCGTCCACGCCGAGCAGGAGGCCGGGCCGCTGATCGGCGTGATCGTCCAACTCGGTGGCCAGACCCCGCTGGGTATCGCCGCGGCGCTGGCCGCGGCCGACGTCCCGATCATCGGGACGGAGCCGAGCGCGATCCACCTGGCCGAGGACCGTGGCCTGTTCGGGCAGGTGCTCGCCCGGGCCGGGCTGCCCTCGCCCCCGCACGGGGTGGCGACCTTCTTCGCCGAGGCCCGGTCCGTGGCGGAACGGATCGGCTATCCGGTGCTGGTACGGCCGTCCTACGTCCTCGGCGGCCGCGGAATGGAGATCGTCTACGACGAGGCGATGCTGCGCGCCTACATCGAGCGCGCGACCGAGATCAGCCCGCAGCACCCCGTCCTGGTCGACCGGTTCCTCGACGACGCCGTCGAGATCGATGTGGACGCGCTCTACGACGGGACCGAGCTGTACCTCGGCGGCGTGATGGAGCACATCGAGGAGGCCGGGGTCCATTCGGGCGACTCGGCGTGCGCCCTGCCGCCGATCACCCTGGGACGGGCCGACCTGGAGCGCATCCGCGAGTCCACCCGTCTCATCGCCGAGGGCGTGGGCGTACGCGGCCTGCTCAACGTCCAGTACGCCCTGCAGTCCGACGTGCTGTACGTGCTGGAGGCCAACCCGCGGGCGTCGCGCACCGTGCCGTTCGTGTCCAAGGCGACCGCGGTGCCGCTGGCGAAGGCCGCCGCCCGGGTGATGGTCGGCACGACCGTGGCGCAGCTGCGCGCGGAGGGACTGCTGCCCTCCCACGGCGACGGCGCGATCCTGCCGCTGGACTCCCACATCGCGGTGAAGGAGGCGGTCCTGCCCTTCGGTCGGTTCCGGGACGCCGGTGGCCGCGGGGTGGACACCGTGCTCGGGCCGGAGATGAAGTCCACCGGCGAGGTCATGGGCATCGATGCCGGTTTCGGCGCCGCCTACGCCAAGTCCCAGGCCGCTGCCTATGCGTCGCTGCCCGTCTACGGCCGGGTGTTCGTATCCGTGGCCAACCGTGACAAGCGCGCGATGATATTCCCGATCAAACGGCTCGCCGACCTCGGGTTCGTCGTCTACGCCACCGAGGGGACCGCGCAGGTGCTGCGTCGCAACGGGGTGAAGGCGGTCGTCCTGGGCAAGCACTCCGTGCCCAGCCCGAACCTGGTCGACTGCGTCGAAATGATTACGTCCGGCCAGATCAACCTGGTGATCAACACTCCGTGGGGGGTCGGCCCGAGACTGGACGGATACGAGATCCGGGCGGCGTGCGTGGCCACCGGCGTGCCCTGTATCACCACGATCCAGGGTGCCGCCGCCTGCGTGCAGGCCATCGAGGCGCTGGTGCGGGGTGACATGGGCGTGCTGCCGTTGCAGAGCTTCCACGCCGGGCTGCACACCGCCTGGCAGGACCTGCACGCCTCCGACTCCGGCGGATCCGGTGGTGATCGCGGTGTTGCCGGGCCCGACGGCGTCCGGCAGGCCGCTGCCGGTGACGCCCACCGGCAGACTCCCGCCGATGACGCCCGCGAGCAGGCGGTGACGGGGTGACCACGTTCCCGCGGACGCGGCTGAGCGCCTGGACGTCGCGTCCACCCCTGGCGGTCGCGCTGGACGTGCCCGACGGGCCGAGCGCCCTGCGCCTGGCCGAAGCGGTGGCACCGCACGTGGCCGTTCTGAAGGTGGGACTGGGGCTGTTCTACCGCGAGGGACCCGGCATCGTGACCGCGTTGCGAGACGTGGTCACAGACGGGTTGCGGGACGCGGTCGTGGATGAACAGGGCGTGGATGAACAGGGCGATGGCAGGTCCGCCGGCGGGGACCGGGTCGGCCTGTTCCTCGACCTCAAACTGCATGACATTCCCAACACGGTGGCTGCGGGGATGCGTTCCGTGGCGCGACTTGAACCCCGCTATGTGACGGTGCACGCCACCGGGGGTGCGGCGATGGTGCGGGCGGCGGTTGATGCCGCGCCTGACGTCGAAATCGCCGCGGTAACGGTTCTGACCTCCCTGGGCAGTGCGGAACTGGCCTCCGCCGGATTCGGCGGGACACCCTCGGACGTCGTACGCAGGCTTGCGGCGGTGGCGGTGGCCGCGGGTGCGCGCGCGGTGGTGTGCAGCCCCCGGGAGGCCGCCGCGGTCCGCGCAGAGGTCGGAAGTGGCGTGACTCTTATCACACCTGGAATCCGCGCGGCGGGGTCGCTGCCCGATGACCAGGCGCGTACGACAACGCCCGCCGAAGCCGTCGAGGCGGGTTCCGATCTTCTCGTGGTGGGGCGTCCGATCATTGCGTCGAGCGATCCCGGGGCTGCCGCGGCCCGGTTCGTGACCGGATGTTGACGCAACCGCGGTGCCGCTGACCTGGTGTGACATCACACAGGCCCCGGTCTGGCCATCTCGAGGGGATCTGCCCGGTACGGTGGTCGGCGAGCGACCGAAAGCAAAGGGTGCGCGTGGCGGCAACCCGATTCAGGTCAACGTACGGACCCCATCCTGTGGACAATAGTCCGCGGATGTACCCGTACCGCCGGCTGGACCGAGACGCCCGTTATTCGCTAGTTTGCGCGGCGCCGCGATCACCCGAAAGAAGGAGGCGTACCCGTGCCCCTGCCGCCCCTCACGCCCGAGCAGAGGGCTGCTGCCCTCGAGAAAGCTGCGTTGGCGCGTAAGCAGCGTGCAGAACTCAAGGAACGGCTCAAGAAGGCGGAAGTGTCACTCGCGTCCGTCCTGGAGAGAGCCGACACCGATGAGATCATTGGAAAGATGAAGGTAGCCGCTGTTCTGGAATCCCTGCCCGGCGTCGGTCGTGTCCGCGCCACAAGGATCATGGAGAGGCTCGCGATCAGCGACAGCCGTCGCCTACGCGGCCTGGGTGCCAAACAGCGGGCCGCGCTGGTTCAGGAGTTCGCGGGTTCCTGAGCAACACCAGTGCCCGGCAGGCAAATGACACATATCTCTGGGCGCAGTGGGGTTGGTACGGCGTCCCGGCAATGGTGACAACCCAAGCACCGCCGGGTCGCCGTACCGACATTTCTCTGCCGATGCGCCGGCCGCATGCACCGACGAGGCCTGCCCGGCCGACCGGCCGGGAGACCAGGCAGGTGACCTGGTAACCCGGGTAACCCACCATGGTGGGTCGTAACGCCGGTCGGCGCACGGGTCCGGCCACAGCTGGCACGATCATGGTTTTTGAGTGCGCAGCCGCAGCGCACTACGGTGTAAGGATGCGGCTTACCGTTCTGTCCGGTCCGTCAGGAGTCGGGAAAGGAACCGTCGTCGCCGAGGTGCGCCGACACCATCCCGAGGTCTGGGTTTCGGTCAGTTGCACGACACGCGCGCCGCGCCTGGGGGAGACCGACGGGGTGGAGTATCACTTCGTCGATGTCGAGGAGTTCACCTTGATGGTCAAGAAGGGTGAGCTTCTCGAGCATGCGATGTTCGCCGGTCACGCCTATGGAACCCCCCGCGCGCCCCTGGAGGCCCGGCTCGCCGAAGGGGTGCCGTGCCTGCTGGAAATCGAGCTCCAGGGAGCCCGCCAGGTGCGTGCGGGCGTCCCCGACGCCCGGTTCGTCTTCCTCGCCCCGCCGTCCTGGGAGGAGCTGGTCCGCAGGCTCACCGGACGAGGCACGGAGTCGCCGGAGGTGATCGGCCGCCGCCTCGACCGGGCACGCATAGAGCTCGCCGCCGAATCCGAGTTCGACGCGGTGGTGGTCAACGACGACGTGACCCGAGCGGCGGCCCGGCTGGTCTCTCTGATGGACACCGACTAGCGACCCGGGGATCTGGGCCTCCGGTGGCACGAAAGAAACATCATCGCGTCACCTTTGGCCCGCTGGCCATCGCGGGTTCCCCGGGCTCGTGGACGGGCGAGCGGCGACCGGCCAGCCGATCCACCGACCGACCGTCGGCCGGCTGACACGCCACCGGCTGCTCTACTGTAGGAGTCCGTACTGTTGTAGGAGTCCGTACTGTGGCAGGGATCGAGGGTTCGGTGTTGCCCCGCTGAGTCCCGACTGATCCCGACCCATCTCGACCACTGTAGATCCTGACCACGCTGTCAGTTCGCCAGCAGGCTGACAGCCCCGTGTTTGCGGAAGGACACCGTGTCCGGCACTGTCGCACAGCCCGAAGGCATCACCAATCCGCCGATCGACGAGCTCCTGGAAGCCACCGACTCCAAGTACGGCCTGGTGATCTACGCGGCCAAGCGGGCCCGGCAGATCAACGCCTACTACTCGCAGCTCGGTGAGGGCCTGCTGGAGTACGTCGGCCCGCTGGTCGAGACCGCCAGCGCCCAGGAGAAGCCGCTTTCCATCGCGCTGCGTGAGATCAACGCCGGTCTGCTGACGCACGAGACCGTCAGCGAACCACTGCCGCCGGCATCCTGAGAACCTCCTCCGGCAACCGCATGTCAGCCACATATGCCACCAGAGGCGACGTGCCATCCGGAGGCGACATGCCACCCGGACATGACCGCTGATGTCAGCTGACCCGATCGATGCCGGCACCGCGGCGTCCGCGGTCGTGCGGCGCCCCCGCGTCGTGCTGGGCGTATCCGGTGGGATCGCCGCCTACAAGGCGGTCGAGGTGCTGCGCCAGCTCACCGAGACCGGCCATGACGTCAGGGTCGTGCCCACCGAGTCGGCGTTGCGGTTCGTGGGTGAGCCGACCTGGGCGGCGCTGTCCGGGCATCCGGTGGCCACCGACGTCTGGACCGACGCGGCCGAGGTGGCACACGTCCGGCTCGGTCGGGAGGCCGACCTGGTGCTCGTCGTCCCGGCAACGGCGGACCTGCTCGCCCGCTCCGCCACCGGACGCTCCGACGACCTGCTGACCGCCACCCTGCTCACCGCCCGATGTCCGGTCGTGTTCGCCCCGGCCATGCACACCGAGATGTGGGAGCACCCGGCCACCGTAGCCAACGTGGCCACGCTTCGGGCCCGCGGTTGCCTGGTCGTCGACCCGGCCGTGGGCCGGCTGACCGGCGCGGACTCGGGCGCCGGCCGGCTGCCGGAACCGGTGGAGATCGCCGCACTGGCCAGGTCCGTGCTGGCCAGGTCTGTGCCGGCCCGGCGTAGCACCGGCCACTCCCACGGTGGGCCGCCCGAGCAGGCGCCAGACCTCGCCGGCCGGCGGATCGTCATCAGCGCCGGCGGTACCCGTGAGCATCTCGACCCCGTCCGCTTCCTGGGCAACTCCTCCAGCGGGCGGCAGGGCTACGGGCTGGCCAGAGCCGCACTCGCCCGGGGCGCGCAGGTCGTCGTGGTGGCGGCCAACGTGGCGTTGCCGGACGTCGCGGGGGCGCGCACCATCCCGGTGGTGTCGGCCGTGCAGCTGCGGGAGGCTGTGCACGCCCGGGCGGCGCAGGCGGATGTTGTGATCATGGCGGCCGCGGTCGCGGACTTCCGTCCTGTCGTCCGGGCGACCTACAAGATTAAAAAGGGCGATGGCGTCCCCGAACCGGTGGCGCTGGCCCGCAATCCGGACGTGCTGGCCGAGCTGGTCGCCGCCCGCCGGCCGGGTCAGGTGCTGGTCGGCTTCGCCGCCGAGACCGGCGGGCCCGGTGTCGACATCGTGGATCTGGGCCGGGAGAAGCTCGCCCGCAAGGGAGCGGACCTGCTGGTCGTCAACCAGGTCGGCGACGGGCTCGGTTTCGAGGTCGACCACAACGCCGCGGTGGTTCTCGGTGCGGACGGCACGCAGACCGTGATCGAACGAACCAGTAAGGACCTCCTCGCGCATCAGGTGCTCGATCTGGTCGCGGCACGACTCGCCGTAACAGATGACCCCGTTGTCGGTGTCCCCGCCGGTACCCGCCGGTAGACTTCGCCCGAATCAGACTGGATCTCCCAGGGGGTCATGACGTGGCGACACGCCTGTTCACTTCCGAGTCCGTTACCGAGGGACATCCGGACAAGATCGCTGACCAGGTCAGCGACTCCATCCTCGACGCGTTGATCAAAGATGATCCGCGCAGCCGGGTCGCGGTCGAAACACTGATCACCACCGGCCAGGTCCACGTCGCCGGTGAGGTCACCACGGACACCTATGTGGACATCGCCGCTGTCGTCCGGGAGCGCGTGCTGGAGATCGGCTACGACTCGTCCAAGAAGGGTTTCGACGGCGCGTCCTGCGGGGTGAGCGTGTCGATCGGGTCACAGTCGCCCGACATCGCCCAGGGGGTCGACACCGCCCATGAGGCCCGGGTGGGTGGCTCCAGCGAGGACGAGCTGGACCGCCAGGGCGCCGGTGACCAGGGCCTGATGTTCGGCTACGCCTGCGACGAGACGCCCGAGCTGATGCCGCTGCCGATCGCGCTGGCTCACCGGCTCGCCCGGCGTCTGGCCGCCGTCCGCAAGGAAGGCCAGATCGGCTACCTGCGTCCCGACGGCAAGACCCAGGTCACCATCGAGTACGCCGACGGCCGGCCGGTGCGCCTGGACACCGTTGTCGTCTCCACCCAGCATGCGGCCGACATCGACCTCGACACCCTGCTCGCGCCCGACATCGCCGAGTTCGTCGTCGTCCCGGAGCTGGCCACCCTCGACATCATCACCGAAGGGCACCGGCTGCTGGTGAACCCGACCGGCCGGTTCGAGGTGGGTGGCCCCATGGGGGACGCCGGCCTCACCGGGCGGAAAATCATCGTCGACACCTATGGCGGCATGGCACGCCACGGCGGCGGTGCCTTCTCCGGCAAGGACCCGTCCAAGGTCGACCGCTCGGCGGCATACGCGATGCGCTGGGTCGCCAAGAACGTGGTCGCTTCCGGGCTCGCCCGCAGGTGCGAGGTGCAGGTCGCCTACGCCATCGGCAAGGCGCACCCGGTCGGCCTGTTCGTCGAGACCTTCGGCACCGGCGTGGTGCCCGACGAGCAGATCCAGGACGCCGTGACCGCCGTTTTCGACCTCCGGCCGGCTGCGATCATCCGGGATCTGGACCTGCTGCGGCCGATCTACACCCAGACCGCCGCCTACGGCCACTTCGGACGTCCGGAGCTCGACTTCACCTGGGAGTCGAGCTCTCGCGCCCAGGCCCTGGCCGCCGCCGTGCGCGGGTAACCCCCGAATTTCCCGCCTCCCCAAATTTTCGCGAAGCGAAAATTTGGGGACCTCTGCGTCTGGGGCTGGCGATCGCCCGTGCGATCGCCAGCGGAGTATGTGACGACGGGTGTCCGGTTCGCACAAATTTGCGGGTTCCTGCCTCTGGGGCTGCTGTCTCCATGGGGGCGCGGACGATCTGTCGTAGGGGGCTGGTACCAACAGGTATGCCCGAACAGCTTGGGGTCTTCAGCGGGCTGGACACCTCGGCCGGCCCAAAGACCGGCACGATCCCCCCGGCGGCCGGTGCAGCCTCCTCGGTGGCGGGCGGCGGCGTGCCGACGCCCGTTCGGGGTACCCGCCCGGCCCGGACAGCGCATCCCCGGGCAGCCGCCGGCAGGAGGGCTGCGGCCGCCCCGGGGGCGCCGGTCGCGGCGAGCGAGCTGCCGGTCGCCCGGGTCGCGGTGGACGTCGGGCATGCCCATCTGGACAGGCCGTTCGACTACCTGGTGCCGCAGCAGTGGGCCGAGGATGCCGTCCCCGGCGCACGCGTCCGGGTCCGCTTCGCCGGCCGGCTCCTGGACGGTTTCATCCTCGAACGCTGTGAGCGCTCCGACCATGAGGGCAGGCTCGCCTTCCTGAACCGTGTCGTGTCCGGGGAACCGGTCCTCGCCCCCGAGATCGCCCAGCTGGCCCGGGCGGTGGCCGACCGCTACGCGGGCACGGTCGCCGACGTGCTCCGGCTCGCCGTCCCACCCCGGCATGCCCGGGTGGAGAAGGAGCTGATGGCGGGATCCGCCGGTGCCAACGGCTGCGGCACGGACGGGTCCGGCACAGGGATCCGCGGGCCTGCGGAAGGCGCCCTGGCATACGGCGCCTGGTCGCACTACCCCCACGGCGAGCCGACGCTGTCTGCCCTGCGGGCCGGCGGCAGTCCCCGGATCGTGTGGTGGGCGCTTCCCGGACCGTCCTGGCCGGCGATGGTTGCCGCGGCCGTGGCCGCCACGGTGGCGTCCGCGCGCGGGGCCCTGGTCGTCGTGCCCGACCACCGCGACGTCGACCGGGTCGCCGCCGCGCTGGAGGACGCCCTTGGCCCGGGCGGTTTCGTCGCGCTGCGCGCCGATGCCGGCCCGGCCGAACGGTACCGGCGCTTTCTCGCTGTCCGCCGTGGACGTGCCCGGGTTGTCGTGGGTACCCGGGCGGCGGTGTTCGCACCGGTCGCGGACCTCGGCCTGATCCTTGTGTGGGACGACGGGGACGACCTGCACGCCGAGCCGCGCTCTCCCTACCCCCACGTCCGGGATGTCGCCGTGCTGCGCGCCCGTCAACAGCGTTCGGCGCTGATCGTCGGAGGGTGGTCGCCGTCGACCGAGGCCGAGGCGATGGTCCGCGTCGGCTGGGCCGCGGCCCTGATCGCGCCGCGTCCGGCGGTCCGGGCTGCCGCGCCCCGGGTCGAGGCGACGGGTTCGGACTTCGAGGAGGCCAGGGACCCGGCGGCGCGGGCGGCGCGGCTGCCGTCGCTGGCGTGGCGCGCCGCCGGTGAGGCGCTGGCCGCGGGCACACCGGTCCTGGTGCAGGTGCCGCGGCGCGGGTATCAACCCGCGCTTGCCTGCGCGGGCTGCCGGCGTCCGGCCCGGTGCCGGCACTGCCGGGGGCCGCTGGGACGCCATGGCGGCTTGGGGCCGCCGACCTGCGGCTGGTGCGCGCGTCCGGCGGTCGGCGGGTACGCCGATGATCGTCGGCTGTCGGCTGTGACTGCTGGTGAACGGCCTGTGGCCGGTCCGGCTGCTGCGGCTGCTGCTGGTGGTGGATGGCCTCCGGCCGGTCCGGCCGGTCCGGCCGGGGCTAAGTGGCAATGCCCGTACTGCCGGGACGTCCGGTTCCGGGCGAGCGTCGTCGGTGACCGGCGGACCGCCGAGGAACTCGGGCGTGCGTTCCCCGGGGCCGCCGTGCGTACCTCGGGCCGCGACGGTGTGCTGGCGACCGTCGCGGCGGCGCCCGCGCTGGTGGTTGCCACCCCCGGAGCTGAGCCGGTGGCCGACGGTGGCTACGGCGCGGTCCTGCTGCTCGACACCTGGGCGCTGCTGGGCCGTCCGGACCTGCGTGCGGCCGAGGAGACGCTGCGCCGATGGTGCGCGGCGGCGGCGCTTGCGCGGCCCGCGGCGGACGGCGGCCGGGTCGTCGTCATCGCCGACGCCGGACTCGCGGTGGTCCAGGCGCTGACCCGCTGGGATCCCGCCTGGTTCGTCCGGCGGGAGGCGGACGAGCGTGCCGCCCTCGGCTTCCCGCCGGCCACCCGCGTCCTCGCTGTCGAAGGCGTCGCCGGTGCGGTTGCCGAGCTGGTCGCGGCGGCGCAGTTCCCCGCCGGTGTCGACGTTCTCGGCCCGGTCCCGCTGGACGAGGCGGATCGGCCGGGTGGTGCCAGGGCAGCGGGTCGGCCGGGTGGCACTGGGGCAGCGGGTCGGCTGGAACCTGCCGCGGCGGATCGGCCGGAGGAACCTGCCGCACAGCAGTGGGAGCGCGTCCTGGTACGGGTCCCGAGAGCGCAGGGGCAGCACCTTGCCACCGCAGTCAAGGCAGCCCGCGGTGTGCTTGACGCCCGCAGGTCCGCGCCGGTCCGGGTCGTGCTCGATCCGATCACCCTGGTGTGACGCCCACGGTGTTCACCACACAGCCGTGGCCATGCGGCCCGTAGCATGGGCTTCCACCGCTCGTGCGACGGTGTCCGATCATCGGCGATGCCGCTGCCGCGCCCCGACCGGGGATGCGGCAGGTGCCGGCCTGCCTGTGCCGGCCTGCCTGTGCCGGACGTGCGGCGGCAACAGACAGGTAGTGGAATACGTACGATGTACGCGCGGAATATGCGGCGGGGCAGGCCCGGGAAGAGGTGCGACAGTGACGGTTCGGGAGATCCGACTGTTGGGAGACCCGGTGCTGCGGACGGTGGCCGAGCCGGTCACCACCTTCGACAAGGAGCTCCGCCGGTTGGTCGTCGACCTCACCGAGACCATGCACGAGGCGAACGGGGTGGGGTTGGCCGCGCCGCAGCTCGGGGTGTCGCTGCGGGTGTTCACCTTCGACGTGGAGGACCAGATCGGGCATCTGATCAATCCCGTCCTCGGGCCCTTCAGCGAAGAGCTGATGGACGGCGACGAGGGCTGCCTTTCCCTGCCCGGTCTCTCGTTCGAACTGAAACGGCCGGAGCGGGTGCTTGCGGTTGGTCAGAACGTCCACGGCGACCCCATCACGATCGAGGGCAACGGCCTGATGTCACGCTGTGTCCAGCATGAGACCGACCATCTGGACGGGGTGCTGTTCATCGACAGGCTGGATCAGGTCACGAAAAAGGCGGCCATGAAGGCCATCCGCGAGGCGGAGTGGGCCGGGCAGGCGCTACCCGCGGTGAAGGTGTCCCCGCACCCGCTGTTCGGCCGGGCCCGCTGACCGGGCTCGCCCGCGCGTCGCGGCTGGTCGGTGAGCCGGTAGTTCGGACGCCGGGCCAGCTCGGTCAGGACAGCCAGTGATTGTTCCGCGGAACACAACCCGCTGGACCGCGCGTGCGCGGGACGGGGCTAGCGTTGGACCGTGAGTCCTCGCCTGTTCCCATCCACACGATCGACCTGGCGGGGTGGCCGCTGATGCGGCTGGTGTTCGCCGGTACCCCGGCGGCGGCCCTGCCGAGCCTGCGGGCGCTGTTCGATTCTCCCCGCCACAGCGTCGTCGCGGTCGTGACCCGTCCCGATCGGCCGGTAGGCCGTGGTCGCAAGGTCGCGCACCCGCCTGTCAGGGCTCTTGCCGAGGAGCGGGGCGTGGAGGTCCTGACGCCGGACCGGGCCCGTGACCCCGACTTCCTCGCCCGGCTCACCGAGATCGCGCCCGACTGCTGCCCGGTGGTGGCCTACGGCGCCCTGCTGCCGCGGGCCGCGCTCGACATCCCCAGGCACGGGTGGGTCAACCTGCATTTTTCCGTCCTTCCCGCCTGGCGCGGTGCCGCGCCCGTGCAGCGCGCCCTGCTGGCAGG